>JBOFEH010000112.1:0-2664 GCA_051647765.1 Cellulosilyticaceae bacterium
GGGGTTAATCTCCCATTATTGCTATATTAATTATAAAATTATATAATAGTAAGACTGATAGAGAATTTATCAACCAATAGATAAAGGGGTTTAGCAAATGAAAAAATTATTAGTAGTTGCAATGTGTGCGTTAAGTTTGGTGGGATGTGGGGCAAAGGATAACCAAAAGGTAGAGGATGTAGTCGTTATTCCTCAGGGTCCCGTGGTAGTAGAAGATATTCAATTATCACAGGAGGAAGCCGAAGAAGCTGCAAAAGATACGATTGTGAGATTGCTTACAGCTTATGAAAATTTGGACAAGCAAGGTATCATAGATACAGACTTACGGATTGTTGGTGCAACGCAGGAGCAGTTTGATACCATTATGACAGAATTTAGTCTAATCAATAACTACATCCTTCACAATGTTCAGGTGGTAGAAGTTTTATCCAATGAGATTAAAGGTGTATTTGGTTATGAGTATGATTTGACAGAAGGGGAAGCGGTGAATCATTATCAGAGTGTGGCATACTTTAGTGTTGTCAAAGAGGGTGAGCAGTACAAGCTTATGGGGAGTGAGGCATTTGCCACAGATCAGGGTTCTATAGATGCCTTCTTTGCAGCAGGCAAGGAGAGGTGGGGGGCAGATAATCTTCTCACTGCACAATAAAAGACCAAAGTATTTTTCAAAAAGTAAAAAGCAAAAATCCACGACGTTTTATTTGAAAGTCGTGGATTTTTGCTTTTTGATCTTGTAGGAAAGTTCGAGTTTCTACACCTTCACTACTGCGTGAACCAATACCTGCACGAAGGGCACTTGTATTCTTTAGAGGTTAGCAGCCGTATCATAAATATGACTATCTAAGATGACGCCTTGGTCAATAGAAATAATACGGTGTGCTACTTTTTTGGCAAACTCCATATCATGGGTAATAATGAGCATGGTCATCCCTTTTTGGCTGAGACTCTCAATGACTTTTGCAACCTCATCGGTGAGGGCTGGGTCAAGTGCAGAGGTAGGTTCATCAAAGCACATGAGTTTTGGTGACATAGCTAAGGCGCGGCCTATAGCAACACGTTGTTTTTGACCCCCAGAGAGTTCAAAAGGATAGCTGTTTTGCTTATCAGAAAGCCCTAAGAAGCCGAGTATATCTAGAGCCTCTTGTCTTGCAACCTCTTTGTCTTTGCCTAACACTCTAATAGGAGCTTCGATCATATTCTCAAGGACTGAGAAGTGAGGGAAGAGGTTGAAGTTTTGGAAGACAAGACCGATATTGCGTCTGATTTGTTCCAAAGTTTTTTTGGGTGCGTACACACCGTTTTCACAGAGTGTTTCACCGTTGATTTGGATGGTTCCTTTGTCACATTTTTCGAGGCAGTTGATGGTGCGAAGAAGTGTGGTTTTACCACCACCAGAAGGACCTACGATAACGAGTACTTCTCCAGCATTAACATCTAAGTTAACCCCTTTGAGTACTGCGTTTTTTCCAAAACTTTTATAAACATTTGAGATATGTAACATAGCGTCCTCCTTAGCGATAATAGTCGTATTTCTTTTCCATAACAGACATCATTTTTGATAATATTGAAGTGAGTATCAGGTAAACCACGGCCACAATCACTAATGGAAGAAGTGTGGCATCACGGTTACACGCGATTTTACCGACTTTAAGTAGTTCATCAAGACCGAGGATGTAGACCAGTGCAGTATCTTTGATGAGTGTCACCACCTCATTCCCAACAGGTGGTAAGACTGTCTTGAATGCCTGTGGGAAGATGATACGAAAGAACGTATCTTTTGGAGAAAGCCCCAGTACTTCAGCGCCTTCGTACTGGCCATAATCAATGGCACTAATACCTGCTCTAAAGATTTCAGCAAAGTAAGCCCCATAGTTGAGAGTGAAAGCAATAACTGCCGCAGGGAAACGGTCAAAAGTAAGACCTATAATCGGTAATCCGAAGAATATAAAAACAATTTGAAGTAATAAAGGGGTTCCTCTAAGTACTGTAATATAAAGAGCAGCTAATTTATTAACCACAGGAATCTTTGAAAGTCTAGCGACCCCTATTAATATACCAAGAGGTATGGAGCAGACCAAGGTCAATGCGAATAGTTGAAGTGTCATCATGAGACCATCTACCACCTGTGGCATGAAGGTGATCACGTAATTTGTTAAGTTTGTAAGTGCATCCAAAAGTAAAACCCCCTTAAGCTTCAGTCAACCGACTTAATTTGTAATATCTTCACTAAACCATTTTTCAGAAATTGTTTTGAGTGTGCCATCATCTTTCATTTCTTGATAAGCTTTGTTAAAGGCATCTACCATTTTTGTATCGCCCTTACGGATGCCTACTCCGTATTGCTCATCGCCGAAGTCTTCTTCAAGAACACGGTATTTATCAGCACCTTTGAGTGTTACATAGTAGCGAACAAGTACGGCATCAGAGACAACAGCATCTACACGACCGGCTTCAAGATCCATAAGAGCCATATTGTTATCTTCAAAAGTAACAGCTTTGCCACCGTCGAAGCTTGCATAGAGGTCAGCTTCCTTTTCCATAGCGGTTACGGCACTTGACTCACTTTGTGCCCCCACTTTTTTGCCAGCTAAGTCAGCTTTTTCTTGGATGTCTGAGTCAGTAAGTGTGACAATCACTTGTTTATTATTAAGATAAGGTGTAGAG
>JBOFEH010000113.1:0-8520 GCA_051647765.1 Cellulosilyticaceae bacterium
AATCATTCATTAGAGATTATAGATGATAATGGCAATGTGAAATGGGCTATTGTAGGGATGGATTCAGGGAATTATAACCCACTGACACATATGGAAGGGTATGCCTATGTGCAGAAGCCTCAAATTGAATGGTACCAAGAGATGATGAAAGCTTACGAGCAGCAAAATCCAGATTTTTCAGCTCTCTTATTTATGCATATTGCACTTCCTGAGTACCATGAGGTATGGGCGATGGAAACCTGCTATGGGAAGAAACGTGAAGGTATTTGTAGTCCTAAAATCAATTCAGGATTCTTTGCAGCCATGCAAGAAGTAGGACATACCAAAGGTGTTTTTGTAGGCCATGACCATATTAATGATTTTTATGGGGAACTTTATGGGATTACGTTAGGCTATGGCAGAGCAACTGGTTATAATACGTATGGACAAGAGGATTTCTTAAGAGGGGCTAGAGTGTTTATTTTAGATGAGAAGGATACAAGTCGTTTTGACACCTATGTCAAACTATCGGATGGCACAGTGATTGATGAGCCAGAAGTCCATCTTGCGGAGTGTGTGAGAGATGATCAATAGGTGGTGTGTAGAAATGACCACTAAACCTAAAAGGATTATACATTGTTAGGAATTATGTAAAATATTATAATAAGTTCAATAAAACTTATAGAGAGAAGGGGGAATTATATGAACACTGCTACGAAGCCTTTTTGGAAAAGAGCAGCGAAGTATTGGCCACTTTACTTGATGTTGTTGCCGTGTATAGTGTACTTCATACTCATTTGCTACGTACCGATGACAGGTATTGTATTGGCTTTTAAAGATTATTCTTTCAAAGAAGGAATTTGGGGAAGCCCTTGGGTAGGCCTGAGATACTTCGAAACCTTCTTTACAAGTTATGATAGTGGGAGACTACTGAAAAATACATTGACCGTAGGTTTTATCAAATGTATTTTGGAATTCCCGTTTGCAATCATCTTGGCGCTGATGCTCAATGAGATTCGTAATCTGAAGTTCAAGAAAACAGTACAAACCATTACATATTTACCACACTTTTTATCATCAGTTATTATTGTAACGATCATGCAAAGAGTGCTTGCACCGAATACGGGAGTATTAAACGAAGTGATAGGTGCAATGGGTGGTGATTCCAGTACGTTCTTCTTGATGGAAGTAAAGTACTTCTTCAAAATCTTATTCTCTATGGATTTATGGAGAAATATTGGATGGGATTCCATTATTTATTTAGCGGCCATTAGTGCAGTTGATACAGCGTTATATGAGGCTGCAGAGATGGATGGTTGCACAAAACTTAAGAAAATATGGCATATTACATTACCAAGTATAAGGGGAACAATCGGATTACTCTTTATTATGGGAGTAGGAGGCCTCTTATCTTCAGGATTTGAACAAATTTACTTATTAAGAACACCTGGTAATATGGCAGTAGCAGATACATTAGATACCTTTGTGGTACGTGTCGGATTGGCGGGTGGTCAGTTTGGTTATGCAACAGCAATTGGACTTATTCAAGGTATAGTGGGACTGGTGCTTGTTGTAGTCTGTAACAAAATTTGCAAAAAAGTTACCGAGGTTGGACTGTGGTAGCATAATAATAAGGAGGGCATTATATGAAAAGTAAATTATGGAGATCTGTTTTGGCAACAACCATGGTAGGGGCAATGATGCTAGGAACATTAACAGGTTGTAGTGGCACTGGTAAAGGGACAAGTGGTGCAGGAAGCTCAGCATCGGATGATGGCGATAGACCAGATACATGGATTGCAGACCGTACGATTACAGTACAAGCTTATGCATCAGATATTGGCTATACAATTCCAGAAGATATTATGAATACACCTGTGATGCAAGAAATCAAGCGTTTAACAGGTATTGATGTTGAAATTCTCTACACACCAGGGGATAGTGACTCTTCTGTACTGGCATCACATTTGGCATCAGGCTCAATCCCGGATGTGATTGTGACTTACTTAAATGACTCCTCAAGAAAAGAATTCCCGTTATTGCTTAAGGCAGCAAAAGAAGATATGTTTGCAGATGTATCGGAGTATATGAAGGACTCTAAAGTTTATAGCAAGTACTTAGAAGAGGGATACCTTCCAAATGATGCTTACAAAAACATTACTTTTAGAGATGATTTAGATGGGGCATATATTATGCAGCTTTCTATTGATAAAGTAGACCGTTCTTTAGAGTTTAATCCTCAAGAAGAGTATGTGGGCGGTATGTATATCCAAAAATCTATCGCGGAGTCACTCGGCATTGATCCAAGAGAGATTAGAACACAAGAGCAGTTTTATGATTTATTGGTGGACATCAAAGAAGGTGGCTTCAAAGATGACCATGGCCAACCTGTTTATCCATTAGGACCTAAATATTGGGGCGGGTCTCCAGATACAATTACTTATATTGCAAGAGAGTATGACTGGGGTGTAAGTGATGGCTACAATATGGATGCAAATGGTGAAATTAAACACGAAGCCGAAACCGACTATGTTTACAAAAAAATCAATTTTGTAAGACAGTTATTAGCAGAAAACTTAATCAATCCAGAGTTCTTTACAATGGATGGGACACGTGCAAACGAAGTCTCTGCAACACATAATTCAGCAATTATTGCAGACGTACATAACTATGTAGACCTTATTAACAAAACAGGTGAGTGGGTACCATTAGGACCTTTAAATGATTATACAGGTGATAATGCAAAAACAGTTAGAGGGAAAAGTGGTTATGGTTCATGGGCTATTTCTGCAGAGGCAGAAAATCCAGAAGAAATCTTTGCATTCTTTGATTTCTTATCAACACCACAAGGTAAAATGTTAGGGAACTATGGTATCGAAGGTGTTCATTATGAAATGGTTGATGGTAAACCAGTGCTTGCAGATGAAGTGTTAGAACACTTAAATGCAGGAGATTCTGATTGGCTCATCAATAATGTAGGGGCATCTTATGGTGGTGCAGGTATGGTATTTTGGGAATACATGATGACAGACCTTGACTGGCTTGAAGAGTGTGGAGAGAGTCGTCCGGGTGCAGGATCAAGCTCAGGATTTGAGGGAGCTATCCAAATTGCAACAGATTACCCATACAAAGAAAAACTTGTTCCAGGATTAAAAGCAACAGCATATCTTTCAGCAGAACATTTACAAGATGTTAAAGCACAGATGTCATTACTTAATTACAATGAAATGTTAGTACAAGCAATGTATGCACCGAGTGAAGCTGAAGTAGATGCTATTGTCAAAGCTTTTAGAACACAATTACAAAAAGCAGGTGTAGCTGAATTTAAAACATACTTAAATGAGATTTACAGTGAAGATGCAGAAAGTATTAGTTTCTATCCTGTAAACTAAAACCAAAGTGCTCTACCAGCTCGCTGGTAGAGCGCTTATAGCAAAAGGAAGGAGATCGGTAGACATGAAAAAACAAAAAACATCCGATAAATTCAAGGTAAAAGAAAGTTTTGGAGACCAAATGATCCAAGTCTTTATCTATTTTGTTGTGATTGCACTATGCTTGGCCATTATACTTCCTTGTCTGAATGTATTAGCACTTTCATTTAATGATGGTGCAGATGCAGCAAAAGGAGGAATCTATTTCTGGCCACGTGAGTTTACGTTAGATAACTATAAAGAAGTGTTTGCAGATGGAAAAATTATGAAGGCATATAGTATTACTATTGCAAGAACAGTAATCGGAACAACACTAACACTCATTGTGACTACCTTAGCAGCCTTCGCTTTAAAAGAAGAGGATTTGCCAGGGAGAAAAATCATTACTATGCTCATTACATTTACCATGTTATTTAGCGGTGGTATGATTCCTACTTATATTCAGTATAAAAACCTTAATTTACTCAATACATTTTGGGTCTATGTCATCCCAGGGATGGTTGGGGTTACTAACTTGTTGATGGTTAGGACATTCTTTGAATCGATTCCAGCTAGTTTGGAAGAGTCAGCTAAGCTCGATGGATGCGGCTTCTTCAAAACCTATACACAAATTATACTCCCACTGAGTAAGCCAGTTATTGCGGTTATTGGTCTCTACTCAGCAGTTGGCCATTGGAATGATTGGTTTGCAGGGGCATTTTATATGCGTTCAAGTAAGTTGTGGCCAGTACAGACAGTACTCCAGCAAATGCTTTCAAGAGCTATGGCATCAGCCCAAGAAGTTACCAATGCTTCACAAGCTATTGCTCAGGCCAATAGTGCAGTGACATCAGATTCGCTCAAGATGGCAGCGGTTATTATTACAACAGTACCAATCTTATGTGTGTATCCTTTTGTACAAAAGTATTTTGCTAAAGGTGCAATGATAGGGGCTGTAAAAGGGTAACAAACCCAATTTTAAAATTCTTTATCACCGGACGCTGATGATAAAGAATTTTTTGTTAGTCAGATTTTAAATTTAGGGAGGAACATCATATGAAAAACTATACCTTTGATACAACAATCTCAAAAGAAGTTTTAGAAAATTATTTATCACGTGCGGTATCTGCAGCGTTTTTTATTCATACAAAAACATTGGAAGATGATTTGCGTGCACTCAAAAATATGGGGGTCAAATTCGTAGGGAGAGCTTCGGGGATTTGGGAGCCGGACTTAGATGATGACGAGCATTTTGCCAAATCTCGTTATCTAGCTGATCGCATCCATGAAGTCGATCCAGAGATTATTTTACAAGCTTGTGTATTTGAGGCGGTGTATCACTATGAGGATAGGTTCAAAGTACCTGCCTATGTCTTTGAGGCCTTTGGACTACAGGTAGAAGATAGGGGCTTTAGGGTAAAGGATATGCTTTTCCCAGAAGAGCCTAATGGCTATATATGGGAAGGTGAAGGCGGCATTCCTGATCTGAGCCGCATTGAGGCGAGAATGTGGTTTTATTACCGTGCCACAAAGTATATTGATGCAGGGTATGAAGCACTTCATATGGGCCAAATCCATTTGTATACAGCCAATGACCGTGGGATGAAAAAGATGGCAGAGCTTATGGAGATGATTCGTGAGTATGCCAAGGTGCATGGAAGAAGACATAAGGTGCTTATGGATGCCCATAGTCATGGGATTAATATAGGCGGGAAGCTTTTGCTAGATTATCATGCCATGCCATTTACAAGAGTACCGCTTATGGATAGACCGGGTGAGAGATTAGTCATGGTGCGGGAAGGGTTCAGTGAGGGCGGCGAAAATCCTAATGGCTGGTCTGCTGATGTGATGCCGTTCTTGATGGAATACGATAACTGGGGCGGTAAAGTTGTAGAGGATTTCTCCCAGTATACCTATGAAGAACGTGCGCTCAAAGATTGGTGGGGATACGATCAGATTGGGTGGTTTGCAAACCAAGATGAAGCGGGGCAGAGGCATTTCTTAGAATATACCTATAAGTGGACGGCTATTAATAATGTGAATGCCTATTTCCAAGTACCATTCCGTAGAACCTTGCAGACGGCGGCGGTCAAGATGCAAAGAGCAGATAATGAGCAGTGGGATATGCAAGATTATTACCAAATCAATACCAAGAGTCCGGCGTGTCCTATGGGATTTGGTCAAGAAGAGACGGTCAAGACGCTTTGGGAAACAGGGGATACCCTCAGACAACAAGCAGGCAATCCCAAACACCTCATTGATTATGGCTGTCGAAACGTCTATGATCCTGAAACAGGTATGAAGCTCCCTGAAAAAGTAGTCTTATATGGTAGTTTCCAACCCCATGTAGGTGCTGTGCAAAATGATTCCAATAGCGAAGTCACACGTATGTATTATATTGGGGACAACACCTATGTACTTTCTATTGTGATACCTTTTGCAGGAGAGTTTGATTATGCTGTAGCGACCTATGGCACCTTGTCAGCAACGTATTGTTATGACAATTATCCAAGAAGCGGATCGTCTAATAAGGGACTGTTTAAAACAACCAAAGATAATACAGTCGTCAAATTCTCTTATAAATTTATGGATAACCACGTCCAAATAGACCTGTTTGAAAATTAAAACCAAAAAACCTTAAGCCTATCCGATGAGGCTTAAGGTTTTTTGGCGAATAAGGCTTTTTTTTGTGGGATAAGTTAGCTATACTGATACTAGAACAAATATAAGTCGAAATAATGGTGGTTAGAATGGATATGATGTGGAAAGAAGAACGAACAGATGATTTGAAAGCAGACATATTGAGAGTAGCGCAGAGAATGTTTAAGGAGTTGGGGTATGATGGTACAACGTTTCAAAAAATAGCAGATGTTCTTGGAATAACAAAAGGAGCGATTACATATCACTTTAAAAATAAACATTTTATTATTGCCTATTTTATAGAAGATTATTTTGAGACGTTACGAAAATTTATTGATAGTTTTCCTGA
The DNA here is from genome assembly GCA_051647765.1 of Cellulosilyticaceae bacterium. GTDB lineage: Bacteria > Bacillota > Clostridia > Lachnospirales > Cellulosilyticaceae > JBOFEH01. Next base: position 6,379 of record JBOFEH010000113.1, read on the forward strand.
GGAGTACTGTAATAGTTATTGGCGGTATTGTGTGATGTATATTTACGCATACCGTACTATTATGAGTCATGAGAAAAATTATAGTCTGTTTTATCATAAAAATCAGATGAGTTTATGGGAGTCTTTGAAGGTAGAAACTGTCCAAAGAAATTACAAAGAGATTGCAAAAGATTTTCACAAAACATTCTCGGACGAAGAGCTGTATATGATTACTTTTATGGATTTAGGGGCCAGGAGGCGTCTGTATAGAGAGTTTGTGAATGCAAATGAGATACTTACGATTGATAAATATGCGTATTACCATATTTACTTGATAGGTTTTCTTGCTAAATTAGATGAGATGAGCGTTAAAGAAAATATTCAAAAAGCTTTTGAATTTGCGGATAGGCATAGTGCGCCTATTCCGGCAATTTTTGATGTTTTGGATGAAACGGAATAGATGAGTACAAAGAACAAGGGTAATGCTGTGTTAAGGCATTACCCTTGTTCTTTGTATTGGGAGAAAAAAGGTGCGAAGTTTTTTTCAAAATGAATTTGACTCAAAGTGTTCATTTGGGTGTTAAAATCTAAAAAAGCATTTAAGAAAGCTTTTCCGGACGAGGTAAGATGTGAACCACCTCCGTGCTTGCCACCTGTATGAGCGGTTAAGACAGGGAAGCCTAATTGGTGTTCTGCAATTTTAATCATTTTCCATCCATAGCTATAGGAGATCCCTAGTTGGGTACAACTTTTGCGGATAGAGTGATTGTGGTCAATGGCTAATAAGAGCTGGGTTATTTGCATATGCCAAAAAGGGGTTTCTCTTGATAAGGACAGTGTGAGCTGGTGCTGAACAGGCTTTAGACGTGTTTGTGAACTGGCATAGCCTTGCAAGACTTCATAATCTTTTGGGTGATCGGCATCTAAGGTTGTGCCAATGTCTTGTAAGGCAAGAACCCTTTTATCACCGTCAAATAATGCTAAGGCCCCTTTCAGCCCTGTATCTCCTGAATAGGAGACTAAGTTGGGGGTAGCGGTTGCTTTAATAAGGAGAGGATGGCCGCCTTTTCCTTGATAGGAGGGGGATGCCACATCACAGTCTGTTTGTTCCATATGTGCAGTAAGTGAACGTAAGGTGTCGCTAGAGAACAACGGACTATCAGCTGGTAAGAAGAAAAAAGCATCGCATTGAGGCGCGATGGCGTGCATACCGATTTTGGCAGAATGAAACATATCTGTCGTCAGATAATCCGAGTTGCGAACAACAGAGACAGGTGTGCTGCTAAGATGTGCTTCTAACTGATCGGCGTTGTGACCTGTAATGACGATAATAGGGTCTATACCAGTGTCAGCAAGTGTTTTAATGGCGGTTTTAATCATTGTGGATCCGGCTAGCTCAAGCATGGGTTTAAAAGCTTTCATACGAGAGGAGAGGCCAGCAGCTACGATTACAGCTCCAAATTTCAAGTGAATTCCTCCAGACATAGTCATAAATTTGATTGAAACTATACAATTTAATATATGTATAACATGTTGAGAATAAAAAATCAATGTAAAAATAAGTTAATATTGACGAATTGTATAAAAAATAAACTTAAAAGATAAAATTTTATAAAAATATGTCTAAAGTTTGTTGACTAATTAACAAACTTTAACTATAATTAGCTATACAAACATACGAATGTATAGCTAATTATATGTTTTGGGGTTTGTGGGGGTAGTGAATCAAGCAATAAACAAAATGGAGGGAGGGTATATGTGAGTAGAAGAGTAGATGATGGAAAAATGGGTGTAGGGGATACAATCTCTATGGCCATGGGATTTGCTGTAGGATCAGGGGTTATCACCATGACGGGGGTAGCTATTGGTATAACAGGAAGAAGTGTTATATTCTCATATTTACTAACGGCTGGAATGTTTTTGTTAGCGGTTATTCCTACTTTAATCATGGGAGTAATTTATCCCACGCGTAGTGCCAGTTATGTCTATTCAAAAGAATTGATTCATCCTAAAATGGGTGGCTTCTATATGTATATTTATTTTATGGGGAGGCTTACCATTGCTATTTTTGGGATAAGTATTGCACAGTATTTAGCAACTTTGTTACCAGGTATTAATGAGAGCATTGCGGCAGTCGTGATATTGACATTTTTTTATCTTATT
>JBOFEH010000114.1:0-15181 GCA_051647765.1 Cellulosilyticaceae bacterium
ATAGTATGCCTTTTGGCTTAGCTTCTCTAACTGCCCTATGGCAAAGTCTGCCAACTCACTGACATCTGTTGCCATGCCCTGTTTTCTCACTTGTGCTACCAGGGCATCTGCGTAGTCTCTGTAATCCCCCACACTTAGGCCTACAAAGTCCACTACTTTTTTCTGAACCACTGATGAATTTTGTAAGCCGTAGCGTCTAAGGGCCTCTATCATAGCTTCTTCATCTCTATCTAATAGGATCACTTGTTCAAAATGCCCTATAAGTCTCTTAAGGTCTAGATCGTTACATCTACCTGCACCAAACAATGCAAGGCTTCCCTGATGGGGTGCCTGCTCAATCACATACTGTGTAAGCTCACCTCTGTAGTCTGCCCAATCCTCAAAAGCATGTGGGATAACTTGTAATGCCACTAACTGATCATATAGATTCATCATTTGTCTCCTTATCCTCTAAAGAATTTGATCTAATATGTCTTGTATTTCATACTCCAACACAGTATCAAACCCTTCTGTCTTAAGCTGATTGAGCTTATCTAGCACCTGATGCAGGCTCATAAAGTATTGCCACTCCATTTCCCCCTCTTGATAGGCACGTATCACGTGTTCTTTTTCGGCACGAGCTTGCTCTAGGGTGATTTCTTGACGTGCATATTGCTCATATAGCCCTCTAGAGGCAATATAATAAGCCTGTTCATACCCCTTCAAGTCTGTGGGTAACGCCAAACCTTTTTTGGCACTTTTATCTAATGTTTTAATATCCATTCAACTCTGCTCCTATCTGCTCAGTCCTTGTTTCTATTTTACCTTGAATACCCTTGGCTACACAACCTCTCCTACCGAAAAAGAACATTCTTCCCTCTAAAGGGTCGAATGCTCTTTTTGTCTTGCTATTATTTTGACCAAAAACTTCCGCATTGCGTGTCATGACTACAACTTGCTGTGCTTGCACCTGAAATACCTACATTGACCGCATTACATTTGCAATGGTCGTTAAACAAGCACCCTGTTGCTTTACAAGCAATATCTACCTCGTATTGAGGGTCATGACTACAATTACTTGATGTATATTCTGAACTTCCAAAATAACTACAACATGTACTTTCTACATTGGTAGCCTGTGGTCCATCGACCTCTATAAGTGATAAACAACATAAGTTATCTTTGTTGTGGGAACAGTTTCTAACATCACAAGTTAATTTTGGCATATACACATCTCCTTTGGTAAGTTTGTCGGACTTAGTGTATGCCTTTTCTCATAAAACAATACTTATTTCCCCATAAAACCAATACCAATCACATCTGGCCCACTATTAATCGTTACGGCTGGCCCTGAATGGAAGACACCAATCAGTTCATTTTGGTGTTTTGATTGTATAGCTTCTAATAATTCTTGTCCATATTGATCTGTTTGCCCCTTCAAAATAGCAAAAGGTGACGCACTTGCCATACGCGCCTCGGCAATAGCCGCTAGCTCTTTAATGACAGCTTTTTTGCCACGTACTTTTTTGTAGAGTTTGGCTTCTCCGTTTTTGACACAAATAATAGGCTTGAGTCCCAGTGCGTCACCTACAATAGCTGAGACAGTTCCAATACGCCCTGACTTTCTCGCAAACTCTAAAGTATACATGGAGAAATACACCTCTATATGGCTAATCCAATCCTCTATAAATGCTGTAATCTCTACAAACTGAGCACCTTCTTGATACATGCATGCTGCCTGTGCAATAGGATACCCATAAGCCACAGAATATGTACCAGAGTCTGGGATATGAATCACAAAATGCTTGGCTTCTGGGCATTCTTCATAGAAGTCCTGTTTTGCTAAAAGGGCGTTTTGGTAGGTCCCAGATGCAAATGAAGGCAAGAATAGCCCTACCACATGGGTATACCCTTCTTCATAGGCCTTTTTAAAATATTCTAAAAAAGTATAGGCCGTAATTTGAGATGTTTTGGGAATATCCTTTACTGTCTTAAGCATCTCATAAAAGGCACTATAATCTCCATTTTGTGATTGCATATATTCCTCATCATCTACAAGAATAGCAATAGGTATCAGCTCTACATCTCTCTCTTTGGCATAGGCTAAGGGAAGGTCACATGCCGTATCCGTTAAAAATTTAATCTTTTCCATGGTTTATCCTCTTTCGTTTGTCAATAGTCCTCTTCTAAGTATACCCATTCATTTGAAGATAATATGGATATTAAGCTTTTTTTGCTGAAAGTTTCAAAAGAACACACCATGCCATCACTGCACAAATCCCACCCACAACAAAAGGTAGTTTATTTCCAATGTCAAAAATAAATCCAGCCATAAGCGAACCTATAATCATGCCTAATGCCTTGGCTGATCCTTGTATCCCCATAATCTCACCATAGTTATCCTTGGCCAGCCGGCTCACCAGACTTTGATGCATCGGAATAATCAGTGCACTTGATGCAATGAATCCTAATAAAAATACGATACTCAGTGTTATAGATGTCATACAACTTGCCAAAATCAAACTAACCCCTGCGACACAAGTTGCTACCTTAATATTGAGATAGGCATCAAATCGCCTACCAAGGTAGGGATTAACCACCAAATTCATGATTAATGCCACAATGCCTGCTACTGCCATCACAATGCCATTAACCGTCGTTGGCATCTTAAGGACTGACTCCACATAATAGTTAATCGTTGAATTATAGGCTGTTGTTGTGATAGAAACCAGTGTCATCACAATAATCAAAGCCCCAAGTGTCGATTTGATATCCATAAACTGCATACTCGGTTTCAAATGACCAAGATACACCGTCAGCTTCTCTTTGCCACTTTGCTTCGTTTCCTTAAACACAAAGTAAATCACTACCGCAATCAGCATACAAAATAGCCCTTGTGCAATAAAGGTATAGCGATAGTCATTCTGCCCAATCGTCCCACCTAGCAGTGCACCTACTGCACTTCCTAAAGAAAGTGTTGCCGTATGATAAGACAAATATTGAATACGATTCTCTGGTGTCGTTAAGTCCGTCATGGCTGCTACTGCCACTGTGACAAAACAGACAGACAATCCGCCACCTAGTAGCCTAAAAATCAGAATAGGGATAACCTGTGTGCTAAGCCCAAATCCTAGCTGACTCAGCCCATAGCCTATGACACCGATTATAAGATAACGTCTACGCCCTCGCTGATCCGAAAACGCCCCCCAAATAGGTGACATAATGAAGTTTGCTATGGCCATAAACGAAAAGAATACACCAAACATATAGGCTGGTAACCCAAGTACATTAATCAGTTTTGGGGTTACGGGATGGGCCATATTAAATGTGGCCATCGTTATAAAGTTAATCATTAATAAGCTTTTAATATTTTTTGTTTGCAAAATATTATCCTCCTTTAGGCATCTTTTTTATTATAAAGAAATGCATTGTCATTGTAAAGCAGGGCATACTATCACTATTAAAAAGGAGGGTTGAACATGGCAAAAGACAGTCAAATAGATAACAAAGAGGCACGTATGGCAAAATGCAACTACCAAACACCTCTCACTAGTGAAGAAGGCAAGAACCATAACCGCACTTCAAAAAAACACTCTGTGAAGCGTGAAGGCTTCCAAAGTCCACATATCAACTAAACTAAAACAAGAGCAACTGCACGGTCATATGCAGTTGCTCTTGTTTTAGTTATGCCAATTGCTCTTAGGAATAAATCCAAAAAGTACTGGTGCTGATGAACCATTTGGTAACATATACGTTAATGTTTTGGTTTGTCCTGATGGAATCACACCCAAAAATGTCGCACGGTTAGAACTTGGGAAGTACCCTAAATTTGGCACAAGATATGCTGGTGAATCATTCCACTTGATTGCACCCTTGAACATATTCCCTCTTGGGTTAAGAATAATCGCTGTATCTTCTTCCGCTTTGATCGTAATCTCATAAGTTACGCCAAAGTTTCCTCTATTGTAAACAACATCTCCGAGTATAGCATCATAACCGCCAACCCACTCTGTTGCATCCTTACCAATAACAATCTTGCCGTTATCACGTTGGCCCTCTAAGTCTACAAATACACTCTTGCCTAATGTATCAAATGTCCCTCTTGGATGGGCATCTTTTGCTGGTCTTGGCAAAGTATCTAAGTTACTTAGTGAATCGTTGGTCCCAATTGCTACTACTGTAAAGACCACATCACTAGAGAATGTATAATCAAACTGCCCTGAAATAGCCATGCCTTTGAGCCAGTTTTTGCTAGAGCTATCATAAATCACCTTTTGCTCACCTGGTTGTAATGTCACAGGCGTGGTTGTCTGAGTATCTAAATAGCTATAAAGTAAACTTGCACCTACAAAGAGTACATCTGTTGATGGCCCTTTAACAGTCATATTATCAATTGTTCCTGTAACAGGTGCTTCCCCCTTGTTGGTTGCAACAACCACAAGACGTTTTTTGTCCATTGTGTTATCAAACTCATCAAAGTTATTAATATGGTGGAACAACATACGGCCCTTAGTTCCTGACACATCTTCATAGAGTACACCTTTTTGACCAACCACTTCTGGTGAATCACTCATAATTAATGTCCCTTTTTCATCTGCACCTTGAATCATTGGAATCTCTTGGTAAGTCTGGTAGTTGGTTCCCTCAAAGTTATCAATGGTATCACCAATACTGCCTGATGTAAATTTGTCCTCAAACTCTGTTGCTAACACGTCACTGGTAATCTCAACTGTTGTCTCTGCCTTTGGTCCCCAATTGCCATAAGCATCTTGAAGCTGTAATGTGACAATATACTCACCTTCTGCATAAATAGCAGATGGTTTTTTATTAATCACGTTATTAGTCAGGTCATTTACTGAACGATAGGTCCACTTTTCTGCTTGAATAGCTTCCCAGTCCTCATTGGTGTAGTTGAAACTAAAAGCTAATGACTCACCTTGTGCATAGTTAGAGTCTTTGGCTCTTAAGTCAACCACCTCTGGCGCTTGGTTAGGCATAATAGTAATCGTCTGTGTAAACCAATCACTCGTTGCCCCTTTATTGTCTTTGACTTGAAGTGATACTTCATATGTACCTGCTGTTGGCGTTTTAAACATTTTGGCCAAATCTTTGTTAGTCTTAGTTGGATCCCCATTAATCATCCAAAGTGTCTCTGTAATCGTATCACCATCTGTATCAAAACTATGGTCAATCGCTTTGACCGCTTGCCCTGCTATGTAATCTGTACGTTCAAATTCAAAAATAGCTGTTGGTGGTGTATTTGGCGTTGGTGGCTCTGGTGGTGTTCCCCCGCCTATCTCAATACGTTTTGTAGCTGCATCGTATTCAATCACAAGACCAAATTGTTCTGCCATAAAGCGAACTGGAAGCAGTGTCACACCATTTTCAATCACAGGTGGTGTATCGATAGCTGTTTCAACACCATTAATCATAGCTTTTGCTTCATCTGCAAATAAAATCACTTCTACTGCATCATTTTTCACAGTAATTTGTCTTGTTTGTGGATCCCATACAATAGCTGCTTTTAAGATTTCTTCTCCCACAAAACGTAAGGGTAAGTACGTTTTGCCATCAATGACTTTTGGTGCTGCGCTAAGTGTGACAGGTTCCCCATATAATAAGACATCCGTACTGCCAAGGGTCATAATCACCTTATCTACTTGATTTTCTTGTTCTGGTGTAGTTGGCATTTGATCCTCTGTCTGAGGCTCTTCAACATCAGTGGTTCCTTCTGGCACTACCTCTTCAACGTCTAGTACCGCTTCGGTTGTGCGCTCTTCTTGTACTTCCAAAGTATTTACTATCGGCTCATCATATGCCCAAACATTAGCTGCTTGAGACAAAATCATAAGACTTGCCATACATTTTGCCCATTTTTTAGTTCTCATAGGTCCTCCTTGATATCCATCATCTAAACTTCAATAAACTCTATATTAGACTATCGCTTATTAAATGTAAACATCAATCGCAACCTATTAACATTTTTGTAAAGTCTACGTAATATTAAGAGTAGCGCACAAAAAAAATAAAGATGACTTAGCCATCTTTATTCTTGAAAAGCTCTTTAACTAAATGGTACATCCTCTAAACGTACAAAGAAACCTTGTGGGTGTTGACACACTGGGCAGGCTTTTGGTGCTTCTTTGCCTTTATGGATATGCCCACAATTGAGACATAACCACTCTGTCTCGTCTGCTGACTTAAATAATGTGTCTGTTGCCATATACCCTGCATACCTTCCAAATCGATCCCCATGGCATTTTTCAATTTTGGCAATCAGCTCAAAACTCTTAGCAATGGCTAAAAAACCTTCTTCCTCTGCTACTTTAGCAAATTCAGCATAATCATGATCATGCTCCTGATACTCATTATGCTGGGCTGCCTTAAGTAAATCTTCAAGAGAATTAGAAATATCTACTGGGTAGGTCCCATCAATTGTAATATTAGTCCCTGATAATTCTTTAAGGTGATCAAAAAACACTTTAGCATGTGCCCGCTCTTGGTCTGCTGTAAAATCAAAAAGTGCTTTGAGCACATGAAGTTTTTGTCCCTGAGCTTGTGAGCCCGCAAACAAATAACGATTTCTCGCCTGACTCTCTCCTGCAAATGCGCGCATTAAATTCATGTGCGTCTTAGAATCTTTAAATGGTATTGTCATATTGCTTACCCCATTTCTTTTAATAGTTCATCATACATCACATTTATTATGGAACATATGCCCTAGTGTTATACATTAGAAAGCACAATCCACTGTGGCATCCATAACTCAGGTAATATTTGAGATAAATCTACCCCACTTAGAAGATAAGGCTTAGTCGCTGTAAGTTTGTTTTGATAAGGATCATATTTGTGAATGCCCTTTAAGTCAAAGTACTTTAATCCTTTATTATTTTGAACAAATGTATATTTATACCCATCTTCCCCTATCATTTGTAATTTGACATTGCTAAGCGTCTGTACTAAATATTTTTTAAGAATCTCGTTGACGGCATCATTCTTATAATCTTTGATATCCAATCCTTGATTTTTAAGTATCGTTAAAACAACGTTTCCCATATCTGCTATTGCATCAATGATTTCTTTGCCATTACTAATAGGATACGTCGAAACAGTATCAAATTTACGCAGTTTCCTGCGATCATGTGTCGTGGTATCATATGCCATGAATAATACCGTACAATAATAATCATAATGGTAATTTTTTGCTAACATAGCCTCACACCCCATATTGTTCTTTATACTATATATGTGGTGTTTGTCTAAGCTATGCCCCTAAACAGGCTATAAATTCTCCTAGTTAATCCAGACCGTTGTATCCATCGGAATATGTTTGTAGAGCCACTCACTATCTGGCTCTGATAATCTGATGCAGCCATGAGACCGTCTCTGACCTAATTGATACACACTTTCCTTGGGATATTTGCCTGTCTTATCAAACAAAATAGAGTGATACATATAATCACGATAAATCACAACCCCATTTTTGCATCTAAACCCTCTAGCCTCACCAAAATAAGGAACCTGATACAACATTTTATAGGTTCCTCTTGGTGTGAGAGATTTGTTGGTACCACTAGAACAAATAAGTGTTTTTTCTAATTTCCAATTTCCAATACTTCCTTTAAACACATGGGTCTGTTGCCGACACAAATCTGTCCACACAAAATAAGGTGTCGTACTTTCAAACCGCTTGAGATTCATATACTCTTCTAAATCTTTAGTGGTTACCTTTTGTACTGGAATCCACGTCTCTTTGGGCAAATCAATGGCACCCATTCCTACATTGTATTTTTTGCCATGAGTGTCTTTGATAACATAATAGCTATTTTTTTCGGCACGCCACACCTCAGCTTCGTCCCCTTTTTCAAAAGGGCCTACTGCATAATTCAATCTCGCCTTCACAATAAAAGGGGGAAAGTACTTTTCTAAGGCTTGTAGTCTGACATGGTTATAGTGCAACTTATAAAGCATTGGATTATCTTGTCCATAATAGGCTGTTTCTGCTAAAGGGATTTGATACTCATTGATTTGTGAAAGAACCGTCGTCAGGTAAATTTTATCTTTTGCCTGTTCCAGTCTGTTTAGGGTATCTCCTATATCTAGCAAAACAGGGCCCTTATCTATTTTTTCAAGACCATCATCTTTCAAGTACAGCTCTGTATAGCTTATCCATAACGGATACTCTGAGCAATTCGTCATATTGCCCTCTTCTATTTTGATATATTGATTGTAATCCCTTAGAGAAGGTGTGAGTGTATAGTGACTCCCTTCACACTGAAGTTCATCATTAAGGGCAAGTACTTTAAGGGGGACAAGTTTTGTTTGGCCTACTATCAGACTATAGGTTCTTAAGTTCCCCACAGCAACGGCTTCCTCATTAAGATACGCATGAGAATCCCCTAAGTCCACCTTATCACCATCCCCCCCACTCCCTATATACTCAATAGGAATCAGTAACGTCCCCAAACACTCATAGATAGGATACACCTGCCCCTTCATTTCCAAATCAAACGACGTAGGCATGACGGGTCCAATATATGTTTTTTTAAGATATGGTGCCGCATCTACTGTTGCTACTAACACAAGACATACAATTAAGACCAGACTTAGTCTGTTTTTTTTCATAAGTAAACTCCTTAATACAATCCTTTTTCTTTTAGTTTTCATGGAACACTCAAAATCTATGCACAGGATTGTATTCTATCACCATTTATTTTTTGGCAATCCATGCAATCCACTCCAAAAACTCATCCACTTCATTTTCTGTATTGTACAAACCCAAACTTGCTCTAATCATCCCAGGTTGTTTTCTTTCAGGATGCAGCATTGCCTCATAACGCACCTGCTCCGTTACTCCTAATAGTCTTGAAACATAAGGATGGGCACAAAAACAGCCTTCTCTTACAGCGATTGCCCCTTCATTTGCCAGTATATCTGCCACTACCGAGTGATGTGTTCCTTCTATATTAAAAGGAATAGCCCCCAAACGCTTGTGACATTGACTATCTCCATACAACCTCACCTTGGGTATACTTCTCAACCCTTCAATCATCTGCTTTTTGAGCACCTGCTCATGGGACCATACCTGATGCATCCCAATCTTATTCATCATATCTATTGCTGCTGACAATGCCATTACCCCTAAAAAATTAGGTGTTCCTGCCTCTTCTTTATCCGGGGAGTGCTTGAAATACACATCATAGTCCAATACAGCCCTGACTGCGCCACCTCCCAAAAGATGAGGGGCTTTCTCCTCTAATAACTCTTGTCTCGCAACAATAACACCCGTTCCAAAAGGTGCATACATCTTATGGGCTGAAAACACGAGAAAATCTATCTCTTCGCCTTTATGCTTCCCCTTCATATCAATCACTTGGTGGGCGATAAGCTGCGCCGCATCTACAATAATCTTAGCGCCGTAGTGATGGGCAACCTGTGCCACTTCGTGAATAGGCGTCACATGCCCTGTTACATTGGATGCCCCTGTTACAGAGACATACTGGATAGTCCCTTGCCCATGACGTAATATCCGCTCAAACTCTTCTAGCTTTAATTGTCCCTTTTCATCTACCTCCACATAAAACACATTAGCATTTCTACGCCAAGGCAAATCATTGGCATGGTGTTCCATACGTGTAGTGAGTACTTTCGCACCACGTTGACTACAAAGTTCATCTGCCAGTAAATTAATGCCTTCTGTTGTGTTTTTAACATAAATAACGCAGTAACCATCCGTATGACTAAGCCCTACAAAGTCTAATATTTTTAATCTTGTTTCTTCATATAGCTGCGTACTATGAAGTGCTTTTTGCCCCCCTCTATGAATCGCCCCATACATCCCAATGCTATCTCTCAATACAGTATCTACATATTTAAATGGTGGGGTTGTTGCACCATTATCAAAATTGATAGGGATTTTAAATGAACCATCTGCTAGCCGAACAGGTATTTCAATCCCACTAAATAGGTCTCGGTAATTTCCTAATCTTTGCACGCTCTCACCTCCAGTAAATCATTCCTTTAAAAATATATTCTCTCCTTCTTCTATTAATGAATAATAAGCAAAAGACACTATACCAGGGTATAGTGTCTTTTGCTTATTATTCATTAACGTTTTTGTTCAATCACATTGGCTACAAGTGCCTGACAACGTCCACACGCTGCACCTGCTTTTGTTTGATGTGCAACTTCTTCTACAGTTGTCGCACCGTTTTTGACTGCTTCAACAACAGCCTCTAATGATACTTTATGACAACCACACACAGAAGATAAAATCTCTTCGATTTGTGGGATACAGCCGCCACATGCCGTCCCTGCTCCCGTCATTTCTTGAATTTCAGCTACAGTACGTGCCCCAGCAATCATTGCTTTTCTAATTGCAATATAGTCAACCTGTTTACAGTGACAAATCATTTTATTTCCAGCCATTTTTAGTACCTTCCTCTCATCTTTTGATACTCTTATTATAATCTAATAATAATTATTAATCAATATTAAATCTATTCTTTCTCTAAAATGGTTTCCATCCGAATGGTTACAGCACCACCACAAATCATTCCTATAGGATCATCCCCCTTAGGTGCCACATTATAAGTCTGTGTTTCTATCACCTCAGTGCTACTGACTTCTCTGGCTCTTTCAAGTACAATATGCTCAATACGCCCTCCTCCAATTGTCCCTACAGCTGTACCATCTCTTTTGAGAACGATTGTAGCACCAATCCCATTGGGCGCACTCCCGCTTTTCGCCACGATAGTGGCAAGTACCGCCGCCTCATCTCGTCTCAGTGCCTCAATCACTTCCGTACCCACATAGGGCATTTCCTCCTGCTGACTCTTGGCCTTAATGAGTTCAGCTGCAATACTTACACCGATCTCTGCTGGCGTTACAGCACCAATAGCCAAGCCTATAGGTGTATGAACACACTCCAGAATTTCTTTTTCAAATCCTTTTGCTTCTAAGCTCTTCATAACGAGTGCTATTTTTGCTTTACTTCCCATCATCCCCACATATTTAAAGCCCTGCTGTAATATCGTCTCTAAGCAAGCCATGTCCTCCGCATGTCCCCTTGAAACAATCACAAAATAACACCTATCTGGCTTCTCAATCGCCTTAAGCCCCTCAGTAAAAGGCTTGCAAATAATCTGTGTATTGGGGAACCTCTCATGATTTGCAAAGCTTTCTCTATCCTCAATCAATGTGACTTCAAAATCTAGCATGTGTCCCAAAGTCACCATATAATACCCTACATGCCCACCACCACAAATCACTAGATGGGGTTTGTGCCTATATAATGTTTCTGCTAATTGCCTTGCCTCTAAAGTATTCATGGTTGATTACCTCTAAGGACTGCCTCAAGTACGCCCCCTGCTATAGATCGGCTTTTATCCGATATACTAAAACAATGGTCTTTGATACATCTTGGATCAATATCACCACATTTAAATCCTTCTGTAACATCCATTTCCTCCACTAGTATCCCCCTCACAATGCCTGCAATCTGTGCATAAATAGGCTCATCTCCAACATAGCCTACAATCTGATTTTTTTGCACAGCATCTCCAATCTGCGTCGCACCTCTAAAACGCCCTTCTTTGGGTGCACGTATAATCCGTTCTACAGTATATCCCCCTATTTCACCAGGTATCCCTGTATTAGCAGCTGCACATCCCGCATCAATCACTCTTCCTATATGATGTCCTCTCTGGGTTTCCACCACGTAATGACAGTCTACACCCGCATCAAATCCAGGACCCACTCCCACAACAACTTTGGCATCCGTTATCTTAGTCCCTATATTTCGCTTTGCAATAATAGCATCTACCACAGCATCTGGTTGTAATGTCTTTACGATTTGAGCCTGTGGATCAATTACAATAGGAATTTCACCTTGTTCTAACGCATCGTTGACTTCTTTTATATTATGACATAATAGGGCTGTAACCCCTTCTACACACACTTTATTCTGGTAGACTGCACTTGCAAATGCCACAGTGTGCCTCACCACTGTAGGATATGCAATCTCTGTCATTACCACATCTATTCCAACTCTTTTTAAACGATGGGCAATCCCTGTCGCCAAATCCCCCGCTCCTTTTATCACCACTAACATCTTACTTCCTCCTCTTGTCCTATGTATTCTGTCACCCAGTCTTCTTGCTGCAAAGAGGCCCCTATTATCCGTACCTGACAATAGGCATGAATCGCCCGCGCCACCTGCCTCATGACTTCTCTGTCATCTATCACGTCCATCTGATTGAGTAGCACTGTCTGGCATCTATTGTATATGCCCTTTTGTAAACCGTCAGCATGACCAATAAGCTTACCTAAATCATTGGGTGCTAAACGATGCTCTCCTGTAACGCCCAAAATATCACAGCCTCTTTGAAATCTAAAGCACGCCCGTTCTAATGTCATACCCAGTGCCTTCATCCCAACCACAATCACCACATGCTGAGCGTGTGTCGGAATCACAGGTTCATGGTCTGCTGGTACTTTAATAGGGTGATGCTTGGCCCCATCTGCCTCAACTAATATGTAATCTGCCTGAGTAGCTAACTGATCGATTTGTTCATCACCAACTCCTTGTATCTTGCCATCACTGATACCACTTGCTACACCTATACAACCATATTGCTCTAAGGCTCTTTTTATTTCCTGTGCTGAAGGATTAATCAACACCTCTTGCACCTGATTGGTCTCTGGCTGATACATCTTGGTAGTGGTTGTGATCACCACCCTTTTTCCCAGCAAACGTAGTTCATCTGCAAGGTGGTAAATCGTTGTTGTTTTACCACCCCCACCGATGAAGGCTGTTATCCCTGGTGTTATCCCTATACATTCTGCTAATGTCTCCACCACGCCACTCCTTTAAAATCATGATGTCATTCGGGTTGAGGATAACATTAAGAACCTCTATTGTCAACACAATAGAGGTTCTTAATGTTATTTGTCTATTCTTTTAAGTCATAATGGTAAATAAGTTCCTTGTTACTTCCTATACAAATGTCTACAGTTAAATCACTTAAATTATACACACAAGACCACTCTGTACCATATGTATAAGTTTGCCCATCTCTTTCTACTGTTCCTGATGAAGGCAGTGCCAAAAGTAGCTCCAAACTCTCTTCCTCAGACATAATCCCTTCGGTTTTACTAACGTTCTCCATAATCATTTCATAACGGTCATGCCCTTTACCTGTATTTCTTCCTTGATAAAGCACAAAATTAGTCGCTGCCACATAGCCCTCTTCTTTAGATAAAATATGCATCTCATTATCAAGATACTCGACCACTGCTGTATTCCCTAATGCATCTGCAATCTGGAAATGATAGCCTTTTGCTCCGCTTGAATTCATGTCATATTGCCCTAAAAGTGCAATGGCCTCATCTACCGTCGCAGCTTGATCCAAAATCATACGTATTGCCACGGTTGTTGTAATAGGCACCTTCCCTGTTGATTGGTGGACAACCCCATCATCAATGATCAGTACCGCTATGGCCAAACCACACTCATTCATCCCATCAAGAACTGCATAAGGTCCTGCTAATGTCATAATCTTACTCAGAAGATTTTTGTCTGGCAAATTACCTGCTTCAATCCCAAGATGTCCTAAATTCGCAATTGAAATAGACTTATAGCCATCTTTAGGACTCGTCAGCATAATAAGCCCCGATGAAGGATAATAATCAAAATTTCTATTAAAAAGATGATCTCCTTCTGGTGTTGTAGAAATAAAAGTACTACACGCCCCACCCGGATTAATATCCAATGGAATTCCCTTTAGCAAACGCCCAGCCACAAAACTAACAAGCTCATCATCTGTTGCAGCTCCCTTTTTCAAAAACTCATCCAATCCATAATCCATATGATATGTCATTTCATAAAACGGATGGTCATTTAAGACTTCAAAAGTTGAAAGGGTACGTAACTCACTCCAAAATACCCCTATAAAAGTAAGCACTAGTACCAACAACACACACCCTACACCTATTCCTATCTTCTTTAATTTCTTACTCCATTGCATCTCTACTTCCTCCTTATCTTTTGTTTTTTACACTTACTGCAAAATCCTCCCCACCACCTACAATGGCTACAAGGCACCATTCTCCATACTGTCTACTCTAGATAATGCGCGATAGCCTTCATCCATCCCTTCATCACCATCTTTTGCGGGAACACTTTAGCCAGCCCATGCATGTATTTCACATAAAAAGAACATACCGATAAATCTCTATTCTTTCTAGCATCCACTAACGCTTTTTGTACGACACGCTTTGCAGAGACTATCCCTGGGTACTTGACCTTATGACCACCCAATTCTCCTACTAACATCTCTGTATCCACCCATCCAGGGCATACAGCTGTAGCAGTGATTCCCTTAGGCCTTAACTCCACATTCAATGCTCTTGTATAATTTCTCACAAACACCTTAGAAGAGGCGTAGAGATTCAAATAAGGAACAGGCTGAAAGGCTGATTGTGACGCCATATTTAAAATCTTGCTTCCACTCGCCATATAGGGTATACATCTCGTACATAAGTCAACGACTACTGTACAATTTACAGTAATAAGACTCCTAATCTGCTCTGACGTAAAGGCCTCATAAGAACAAAGTTTCTCACCAATACCTGCATTATTAATCAAAAAATCAATGCAAACAGGCTCCGTCTCCAAGCGATCCCTTATCTGATCTACGCTATTAGCCTTACAAAGGTCTAATGCAATGGGTATGATTTTATCACCATATTGGTCTTTTAAATCATCTAGCTTTTTTGCCTGGCGTCCAATACACCAGATTTCATCTAACGTCTCAGGAATAAGTGCCTCTATAAATTGTTTCCCTATGCCCCCACTAGCTCCTGTAATGATTGCAATTTTTTTCATTCCTACTCACCTCCCATTTGTTTAAATGACTTGATAATTGCCATTTAAATAGTTTAATTTTAAATTTTTATACTATTTATTATATTTTATAAACAAAAAAAAGGCAAGAAATTGAAATCACTCAATTTCTTGCCTCAATCATCCGTTTAAAACACTTTGTCCATCTCATATTTTAGCACATGTAAAAAGAGGGTGTTGCACAATTAACCGATTAGGTTAGTTGTGACAACACCCTCTTTTTTGTGCATAAAAATTTAAAGGCAGAGGATAATCCTCTGCCAGTGTTGTTATATTAAGTTTATGAGAACCATCATA
>JBOFEH010000115.1:0-11627 GCA_051647765.1 Cellulosilyticaceae bacterium
CTGAAGAAACCGATCTTGATGCCATCTTGACAGCTATTTTATCTGGTCAAACAGCCATGCTCTTTGATGGTGCTAGTGCTGCTGTTATTCTTGACATGCGTACCTATCCTGTTCGCGGCGTTGGTGAGCCAGAGCAAGAAAAGACACTCCGCGGTGCAAGAGATGGTTTTGTAGAAACCATCGTCTTTAATACAGCCCTCGTCAGAAGACGTATCAGAGACCCTCATCTTGTTTTTGAAATGACCCAAATTGGTAAAATTTCAAAAACAGATGTTGCTATCGGTTATATGAGTGATCGTGTAGACAAAAAAGCTCTCAAAAAAATTAAGGAAACCCTCAAAACCCTTAATGTAGATGCCTTAACTGTAGGGGACCAAAGTTTAATAGAAGCTATCCATTCTGAGTCCTGGATCAATCCTTTCCCCAAAGTACGTTACACTGAGCGCCCTGACATTGCTGCTGCTCAAGTCGCTGAAGGTAAAGTCATTATTATCATAGACAATACACCTTCTGTTATGATCCTTCCTACAAGCATACTGGACTTCATGCAAGACGTAGACGATTATTATATGCCTATTCTGACCGGAAACTATCTTCGTCTTGTACGTAATCTTATTTCTATAGCCAATCTTTTCCTAACACCTGTCTATGTGTTACTGATTCAAAATCAACACTGGGTACCCGACTGGCTAGAATTTATATTGCCCCAGCAAAATATTAATGTACCTTTATTTATCCAATTTTTAGTCCTTGAGATCGCCATCGACGGGCTCAAGATAGCCTCTCTTAACACCCCTAGTTCTCTAGGTATGTCCTTATCTGTTATTGGTGGTTTAGTCTTAGGAGAGTATGCTGTCAAGACAGGTTGGCTTATCCCTCACACGATCTTGTATATGGCAATCGTTGCACTCTCTAGCTTTACTCAGCCAAGTATAGAGCTCAGCTACGGCATTAAGTTCTTAAGGATTATATTGTTATTATTCACAGGTTTATTCAACGGTTGGGGCTTTGTCACCGCACTTGTTATAGATGTCATTGTTGTTAGCAGCACCAAATCATTTACAGGCGATCCTTATTTATATCCACTCATCCCATTTAACTGGTCTGCCCTCAAACATCTCATCTTCCGTACCAAACTGAGTGATAAGCAACATGTAGGTTCCAAACATTAAAAAAACGGTCGTGCTTGGTCACGACCGTTTTTTAATATTTAATAGAACAAATAACGTAGCTTTCTAATGATATCAATATTATCAAAGAAGCTAAAGTTTGCAAGAAGTGATGTTGTTACCACAAAAATCACTACTAGAATCATAAGGAGCACAAGGACACCTACAAATATACCAATTGTAATATATACCCTCTTAGGCTCTGCTCTCCCAATCTCAATAAGCCCTATCACTTGTAATACAAATGCATAAATAGATGCTGCTGTAACAATGAGCCAGCCTACTAATGTTACTCTTGAAAACAACGCTGCCCCTGCTGTTATCATCGCTGTATACATTACCAAGTTAACCATTTTAATATAAGTGGTTTGTGCTTTTGCAATAAGTCCTATCAAAAACAGAATACCTGCTTCTATAAAAAATCCTATAAATAGTCCAATAACACCACCAATAAGACCAAAGATGCCTGTTCCTATAATAAGACTTGTCATTAGAAAACATACCGTTGTGAACAACATCTGATATGTATCTAATTTTTCAAACTCCCCAATATACTTCATAGCCTCTTTGGGCTTGGAGAAAAATAGTTTATAGACCTCTACTCTTCTCATTAATTCACTCTTTAATGTTGCCTTTGTTAAATCCATATAATCCCCCTCCAATTATTAAATCCCTTTACTTAATACCACAATCAAAAGAAGTGTTATGATTGTCAAAGCTAGGATTGTCCAAGTCCACCATCGCTTATACCAATCCACACCTCCCTTAATCGTAATAAACAACAAAACAGGTAAACCACTTAACCCTATCATAACACCTTTTATGATTTGCGCCTTTGACATCATAGCCCACCCTGTCACTGCCGGAAAGCAAACTAACAACCCGATAAGTATAGGAATAGCTACTAACAAAAAACCAGTAATGACTGTTGATGCTTTTGTTTTATTTTTAGTTGTTATATGATTTGTCATACTTCGCCTCCTTTATAAATATTTTAACACATTTAAACAATTAAGAAAATTAAATAATCTCAAGCAAACAAAAAAAGAAAGCTAGGCCATGCTTCCTGAGCTTTCTTCTTTTGTGTTTATTTGAGAATCACTACGAATAACCTGTGCTACTAAATTCATCAACTGCTGTCTCTGCACAACCTTGATATGATTGTCTCTCGCTAATGTCATAGCATCCTCATCTAAGCACTTATTCGTAATAATCATACCTTGTTTACAGTGGTAGTGATTCATACTGCCATAAACCTTCTGTACCGCATCCTTACTTAGGATGTCTAGCTGATTCTCACAGTAAATAGCAATCTTCTCTTTTTGTTTGGATACAATGAGGTCACATCCCATGTCTTCCTCACTCTTGATCCCTTGAATATAATAACCTATCCTCTTATACAAATCGGCAATATAAGCAACAAAATCTACTGCTGACATTTCATCAATGCACTCCAAAGAAGAATGGGTTTCAAAAATCTTGGCTCTTTTGCGTTTGATATTCTCCATACTAAGTAATAATAAGGCAACCAAAACAATCATGCCTATACTCTCCATAGGTGACTGAGACCTCATCACAAGCCCATACCCAAGTACGATAGCCCCTATGAGCAATAATGTACGTATTATCTTATGATCCATAACTACCACTCCTTTTGTTTAGGAGTATCGTCATATACATACTTTTTTATGCCATCACTATTATTTTATTTTCATAGGAATTCCTGCTGTTAGGAGATACACCTCTTCGGAATCTCTGGCTATTTTTTGATTGATTCTACCTGCTATATCTCTAAAAATACTCCCTAAGCGATAAGGTGGTACCACCCCAAATCCTACTTCATTGGATACCACAATGAGTTGTTTGTCATACTGTTTACATACTGATATAAGCCCCTTGACCTCTTTTACAATCATCTGCTCGATTTGGCTGATTTCATCATAACCTATTGTATCAAAATCTACAGGCTGTTCTAACAACAGATTACTCACCATAAGCGTCATACAATCTACTAATACTGTTTGACACGCCTCAAATCCTCTATCCTCAAAGATATCTTCAAAAGACTTATACTGCTCTAAAGTCTCCCATGTACTTGGTCTTGCCTCTCTATGTTTTGCAATACGAAATTTCATGTCATCATCAAATGCAATAGAAGTTGCAATATAAAGGACATTACCCCCTCGTTGCTCCTGATACTGCTTTGACTTTTCTTCTGCAAAAGTGCTCTTTCCACTCCTTGCACCACCTATTACCAAAATCATATGATCCTCCTAACTTGTCTTGGGCACAATAAAACAGCCATTCTCATGGTGAATGATTTGAATTTTATTATGATAAACATCTTTTAACTTAGTGTCTTCTAATACCACATCTTTATGGTTTGATAGTACAACTTTTCCTTTTTCCATTAGCACAATATGGTCACAATAATTAAAGGCTAAATTAAGGTCATGCAACACCATAATAATCGTTAAATCTCTACGACTCTTAATCTGTTTGACCAGCTCTAATATTTCTACGCTATTATGAACATCTAACATAGAGGTCGGCTCATCTAATAGTAAGAGGGGTGTCCCTTGAACAAGCGCTCTTCCAATAAACACTTTTTGCGCCTCCCCACCACTAAGCGTACTAATATAACGGTACTTAAGATGCTCTAATTTGAGTTCTTCTATAATAGCATCCACTATTTCAGTATCCGCCTTAGAGATCGTCCCTAAATAATCCATATAAGGATATCTCCCCATCAGCAATGTTTCTTTGACTGTAAACTCAACATCTCTACTATTTTCCTGAAATACAAAACTCGCCATCTTGGCATAGCCTTTGACTTTAATCTTAGTGATATCTTGCCCTTGATAAAAAACAGTCTTGGGCTGAGGCTCGATAATACGCATCATATGTTTAAGCAAAGTACTCTTACCCGCACCATTAGGCCCTATGATTCCGTATATTTTGTTAGACTCAAATTCTAAATTGATTTGCTCTAGTATTCGTTGGTCTCCTATTGTGCATTGTAGCTCTTGAATTTGAATCATTGTGCCTCCCTCTTTCTATCTTTATAGATCAAATACATAAAATAAGGTGCACCAAATACCGAAGTAATAATCCCTATAGGTATTTCTCCACTGGATAATAGCCCCCTTGATATATTGTCACACATGAGTAAGAAAATCATTCCAAAAAGCCCACTCATAGGCAACGTTACCCTATAGTTAGAACCAAAAATCATTCTTACCACATGGGGAATAATTAGCCCCACAAAACCTATTGTTCCTGTAAACGCTACAGTAGTAGCAATGAGTAATGTGCTTATACCAAGGAGTACCTTGCGTACACGGCCTACATCTACGCCCAATGAACGGGCTACATCTTCTCCCATGAGTAACAAATTAAGTTCTTTGCGATAAAAGAATAATACAATCAATGTTGGGAAAGTAATCCCTGCCAAAATCCAAACACGTGTATAGGATGCCGCACTAAGAGAACCCATCCCCCATGCAAATAACGTCAGCTTTTGGTCATTGGAATAAACCCTCAAAATAGACAATACCGATGAGAAGAAGTAATTAATAGCAATTCCTGATAAGAGTAATCTCATAGTAGATACTTTTCCCTTTGCACCTGAAAGTGCAATAACAAGGATATTGGCAACTAGTGCCCCTAGAAATGCATAGATCGGCGTAAACCCTCCTAATACAAAACCTATACCTGCACCTAATGATGCCCCTGAAGAAATACCTAACATATAAGGATCCGCCATAGAGTTTTTGAATATGGCTTGGTAAACTGCACCTGTTACCGATAGATTAATACCTGTTAATAACGCCATCAATATACGTGGTACACGAAGTTGCATAATGATAGTTTGCTGGGCACCAGAAATATGAGGACTAATATCTGCGCCTGTAAACTTTGAAATCAAAATCTCAAAAGTCTCTCCTACCGTAATGTCTGCCACACCTAATGTAATGGATAAGAGACTTAAAATAGTGATAGATAACACAAGTAGGAAATATAAAAATTTTATATTTCCTACTTGTGTTTCTTTTTTTGATTTAATCATCTTATTCCAGCTCTGGATTAATGATTTTTGCCATCTCTACAAAGGCATCTGCCACACGTGGCCCTTGTCTTGAAATCATATCATTATTGATTTCATAAAGTTTGCCCTCTTGCACTGCACGTAAATCCTTATAGAACTCCGTCTTTGCAAGGTCCTCTGGCATATTTTTATTATCTGGCATAATAATCATATCCGGATCTCCCTGGGCAATCTGTTCTTTACTAATAGACCAACCCTCTACATCTTGTGCAATATTAATACCACCTGCTAAGGTAATAATCTCACCAATAAATGTGTTCCCACCTGCGGAAAAATCACTCTCTCCAAAACCAATTGTATAATATACTTTTGGCTTCTCTTTATCTCCTAGTGCCTCCACTTTCGCTACTGTATCTGCTACTTTTTGTTTCATATCTGCTACTACTTGCTCAGCTACATCTGATGCCCCAACTAATTTACCAATAGCCTCAATAGCTGAATATGTGCCTTCAAATCCCTCTTGCTCATTAAGGAATGCAACAGCAATACCTACTTCTCTTAATTTATTAATCACATCTTCAGAAACATGTGTTGATGCCACTACAAGGTCTGGTTGTAATGCTACAATCTCTTCAACATTAGGATTTGATGTTCCTCCTACTGAAGTTACCTCACTAATAGTCTCTGGGAATGTACAGTACTTAGTACGTCCTACAATATGATCTTCCACACCTAAGAAGTAAAGAATCTCAGTAGTACTTGGTGCTAGAGAAACAATCTTTTCTGGTTTTTGCTCTACTGTAACCTCTGTTCCTGTTGAGTCTGTAATCGTTACAGGAAACGCTGCTGCTTGCTCTGCTGGTTTTTGAGTTGTTTGTTCTACCTGCGCGCTGTCACCTGTGTTTGGCGTAGTTGTACATCCTACTAACGAACCTACCATCATCGCTGCTACAACAAACCCTATACATTGTTTTAATAATCTTTTTTTCATATCTGCCTCCTATTATTTGGATAGCTGCACCCATACTTTAACGAAACCTACAAAAAAACCTCTACACAATGATGTAGAGGTCCAAAATATCGCAAACAAACCCCCTGCGTCCAGGCGGTTTCTAGCATATTTCTTTCCCTCCGAAAGAATTCATACAGTCATATAAGGCAGGTCTCCTGGCTAATAGTTCGTCCTCTAGTGAACCTTACCATAATGCTTAACATTACAGTGGTATCTCTCACCTTCGTCCCTATCCACAGTAGCGGGGGCTGCAGCTTTTCGCTTTCCCTATTAAGTGCGTACACACCTTATATTCATATTCCGTTAATGTCATTGTTTATCATTACACATAGTAGTATATATGTCAATCTCAAACTAATTATTCATTTTTGTTTAAGCAACATTTTTTGTATTTTTTGCCACTACCACAAGGACATTCTTCATTTCTTCCTACTTGAATCTTTTCTTTTGTTACTCTGCCTGCTTTTGCAATAACAGGAGATAAGGTAATCCCTATTTCATAAGGGGTCTGACCTCTCAAGCGCCACATCCTTGTCTCTTCCATCATCTGAAGTACCAGAGGAATCATTCCTTCTAGCTGCTTAATACCTCCTACGCGTATCCCCAATCGATACCATTCTTCTAGTACCTGTAACATATTCACCATCTTCACATCTTCTTGAATACGCATATGCACACTAAGTACTGCCACTGCAAAATCTGCTATGTCTGCTTCTAACTGGCAATGATTCTTGAGGTATTCCTTAACACGCTTTGTTGCCAAAGTATCCACATAATAAAACTCATTTTCAAAAGCATCCACTTCCTCTTTGGTTGGCTCATAATAATCGTATCCACTAGCCATGCTTTTAAAATGCTTAAACTCTTCTTCTATACCATAGAGACTCTCATGAACGATATAGTATGATACAACCTCACACCCTTTATAAATCCTATTGATCATCTCTAACGCCTTAACAAACACCCTCATATCCAGTGTTCTTCCGATATCTCTTTGGTAAATTTGCTTGAGCCAAGTCATCTCTACTATTCCATATAAGTTGAGCAGTGCATTACGATACTTCCTAAGTTGTTGCATCTCATAATGTTGATGCCTAAATACCTCTGATACAATCTGCTCCTGATATAAACTTCTTATTTCCTCTGCTATATAAATGATTTGCTGTTGTCCCTGTAATGCTAACCGTCCCCAACCAAGCCCAATAACAGCCTGTACCAAGTCCTGATTTAATTCTTGTAACTGCACTGATTTGTTACTTGTTATTTTAGCTATCATCTCAAGTTCTTCTTGCCCTAATAGAGATAATACAAAACAAGCTTCTTGCATAATACTTTGTTGCAGGTTTTCAATCAATTTTCCTCTATCTAAAAGAGAGTATCCTCTCATCTTATAATTCCTAGCTAACGCAAATAATTCATCTTCTTTATAACACCCTAATAGATGTCCTAATGACTCTAATTTTTCACTACTCATACGATATCCTCTCTTACACGTCTACTATAGAAACAACCTGTCCTATAAATCTCTAGGGAAATTGTATCATTATTATCATCTAAATAAAAGTGATTCGAAATATCTCTTGGTATATAGGCAATAATATGTGTATACTAACCAAGTAACAAACTTTATTACAATAGGAGCATACTATGGAAAATACATTTGAATCTCTGAATCTGTCTTCAGAGTTAATAGACGCACTTACAAAACAATCAATCACTACGCCAATGCCTATTCAGTCACTGGTTATTCCTCACGCATTAGAAGGCAAAGACCTCATTGCACAGGCTCATACAGGCAGCGGCAAAACACTTGCTTTTGTCCTTCCTCTTTTCGAAAAAATCGATGCCTCTGCCAAGCAAACTCAAGCTATGATCTTGGCACCTACTCACGAGCTTGTTGTCCAAATCAATGACCAAATCAAGCTTCTTGCCCAAAACTCTGGCAAAGCGATTACGACTGCTGTCATCATGGGCGGCATGGACATGGAAAAACAAATCAAAAACCTCAAGACAAAGCCTCACATTGTGGTAGGGTCTTCAGGCCGTATACTCGACCTCATCAAGAAAAAGAAACTAGCTTCTCACAACATCAAAACACTCGTTATTGATGAAGCGGACAACCTCTTAGACAAAAACCAATGTGAGCCTATCAAAGAGATTATCAAGACAATGCTTAGAGATACACAAATCATGTTATTCTCTGCAACACTTAATCCTCTTACAATTAAGACAGCTCACACTTTTACTAAGGAACCACTCATGCTTAATGCGTGCGAGGAGACCATCCTTAATCCTGCGATTACACACCAGTTCACTGTAGCAGAGCAGCGCAAAAAATTCGAGACACTCCGCAAGCTCCTCACTACTAGTGGCGCTAGCAAATCACTTGTTTTCGTTAACAATATTCATGAGGTAGAAGTAGTCCTTAACAAGCTTCTCCACCACAAAAAAAATGCTGGTGGTCTCTACGGCAAGCAAAACAAACAGCAACGCCAGCAAGTGCTCGCTAACTTCCGCAAAGGCAAAATCGACGTCCTCATATCTTCAGATATCTCTGCACGTGGTCTAGATATCGCAGACATTAGCCATGTCTTTAATCTGGACTTACCACCAAGTGCTCATGACTATCTCCACCGTGCTGGCCGTACTGCACGTGGTACCAAGTCAGGTCATGCTATCTCTGTGATTACACCTGGTGAAAAACGTACTGTCAAAGAGTACGAAAAACAACTTGGTATATCAATCACTTCTTTAGATAAGCAAAAATAACGCAAAAAGTCCCGTAAGATATTAATCCTAATATCTTACGGGACTTTTTAAATAACGTTCCCGACTGGAATCGAACCAGCGGCCTACCGCTTAGGAGGCGGTCGCTCTATCCTACTGAGCTACGGAAACATCTATCAATATCTTATTACTTCTATTTCTTTAAGTCAAGTCTATTATTACACAAAATGGACTATAGTTTTCACTATAGTCCATTTGTTATTCCATAATAACCTGACCCTGTAGCCAGCATGTTCCCATAAAACGCATACCTACACTCGGCATACCCACTAGGTCCTTGGCATTAATCATGACTTCTAAAGGCATATCATTCACGCTCAATGTGAAGCGATATAATGCTTCTTTAGTTTGCTTATTCTTTTTTGATTGAATATCTATAATATCACCTAATACAGCATATGTTGCATCTTCTAATGTTGTCGGAATAAAATAGCCACTCATAATCGTTAAGAAATCTTCTTCTTTAAGGCGTTGCTTAAGTTGTGCATCTAGCTCTTTTTCTTCAGCTTCAAGCTTTTCTTTCGCTTCTTCATCGCCATCTTTCATTTTCTTTAAGATTTCTTTGATTTTGTCACGCTCTTCTTTTTGATACTGCTCATCTTCTTCGTCTTTTTCTACTGGTAATATAATGGTTCCCTCTGATGCCAGTGCCACTACATTCACTTGTTGACATGTTTTATCGTCTTTTAATCCTTCTACATAATCTACAACGTTTTGGAGCCAAAAAATCATCTGCATAGATGTTTCTTTTTCTTCACAGATTACATAATAAGTCATGCCATCATCAATACATTCAATCTCTAATTCTTCTACACTTACACTGCTCTTGGCTTTTACATAAGGTTCACATTGTTGTACTTTGATTTGAGGCTTTTTCTCTGATTTATTAACTGTTACCCTAACCATCACATATGTATTTTCTGCAAACTCTCTTATATACTCTGCGAGTATTTGCCCATCAGATATTTTAGCAGCAGATTGTTTCGTTGGATTACTTAGTATATCTGATATAATATCATCTACATCATAGTCCTCATCTAACTTTGAAAATCCTATAGCTTTTAATGGAGATTCCATATTCATCCTCCTCTCCAGACTTCGTTGCCATATGGTTTTATTATACATGACTTATTTTGGTACTTGCAAGTATGTTCCTTAATAAGAAATTATATGTATTCTTAACCAAAAACATACTCCTCTCAATAGAGGAGTATGTTTTAATTCTTAATCCAATGTCCAACTTTGCCACAATGAGGACATACAACTGAATTTGACATATTAGAATTATACAGCCCACCACCAGGATATGTACTCCCATATCCACAATATCCAAGGAAATCTATATTGTTAGAAAATGTTTCTATCCCTGTCATATCATATCCACATTGACCACATCGATATTGATACATTTTGTTCATCTCCTTATAGTTTTGCCCTTAGTTTGTTCAAAACATCCCAGATTATGCACACTCTGCTAAATTGTATATCTCAAGATTATATATTGTAGTATACTAATCTTATATTAAAGAAAAGTGTCCAAAGGGGAGATTGATTATGCATTTTATAATTGCTACAGATTCTAGCTGTGATTTACCAAGTAGCTTCGCTGATGAACATAACCTTCATTTATTTCATATTACAAGTACTGTAGAAGGCAGTGAAATCAAAGATGATTTAGGACGCTCCTATTCTCACCACGACTTCTACAATGCCCTTCGTGGCGGTTCTATGCCTACCACATCGCAAGTGAATGTCTTTACTTTTAAAGAACAATTTTTAGTCTGGGCCAAAGCACAAACACCTGTCCTATATATTGGCTTTTCATCTGGTCTTAGTGGCACTGTCAATAGTGCCATGATTGCCTTAAACCAAGTGAGAGAAGAGTACCCTGATGTACCTATTCATATTATCGATACACTCGCTGCTTCTGGTGGTGTGGGCCTACTCACTTATTATGCTTGCCAGCTCAGAGACCAGGGCCAATCTGTGGATGAAGTTTATACAGCTATCGAATCTATGAAACTTAATATGGCGCATATATTTACTGTAGATGATTTGGGCCATCTTGAGAGAGGCGGTCGCATTAGCCATGCATCTGCATTTGTAGGGACACTCCTTAATATCAAGCCTGTTCTCTATGTCAATAATGATGGCAAACTCATCCCTTACCAAAAGTGTCGTGGACGAAAAAAAGCACTCAAATCACTTGTTCAGCATTTCGAGTCGCTTGCCACAACTACTAATCAACCTATTATGATTACCCATGGCGACTGCGCTGAAGATGCTCAACATGTTGCAGATTTACTCAAGGAAGAAGTTGGTATCTCACCTGAGTTCATTCATTTTATTGGCCCAGCCATCGGTGCCCATAGCGGTCCTGGTACAGTTGCCCTATTCTTCTTAGGCAATCAACGCACACCTATCTTATAGGTAAAATATTCCTATTGTTGCATTATTTATAAACTTGTATTATAATACTGCAAGTACACACTTATGCATTTATTGAGTATAATACATACACTTATATATTTACTCATGAACTCACACTAAAAAAGCCATGGCATACGCCATGGCTCTTTCTATATCACTATTTAAATTTCACCACTGGTGA
>JBOFEH010000116.1:0-6365 GCA_051647765.1 Cellulosilyticaceae bacterium
AGTTTTCTACTTTGTCTTCTAAGCCATTTGGTAATATTATTACTTGGCTATTTTCTAAATTAACCTCTTTAACCACAGCTTTTTCGATTGTCATAGTATCTTGTGCCACTGGAGCTTCAGGTACACTTTTTGTATTGGCTTCAGTAGGTGCTGCTTCACCTTGAATCATTGTTACTTGACCATCTTTGTATGAAACAGTAGCGCCTAATGTTGTTGCTACATCTCTAAGTGGTACATACACTTGGTCTTTGTAGATGAGACCGCCAGTACCTTCTAATACGTTTTGACCATTAAGTGTGTAAGCTAAGTTGTATTTAAGTTGTGCTTTAACTTCTTGGATAAGTGGTGCAGCTGTTAATGAGAATCCTAATACTCCAATTACGCCTACTACCATTAATGTTTTTGCTTTATTTGTAAATTTTGTTTTCATAACTCATTCCTCCTACATAGGCTTTTATTAAAATTTAATTGTTAGCGT
This sequence comes from Cellulosilyticaceae bacterium, assembly GCA_051647765.1. Classification (GTDB taxonomy): domain Bacteria; phylum Bacillota; class Clostridia; order Lachnospirales; family Cellulosilyticaceae; genus JBOFEH01. The sequence continues at coordinate 479 of JBOFEH010000116.1, forward strand.
TTTATACTTTATAGACGCTGTTTATTTGAGCGGGGTTCCACTTTTCCCAAAAAAAATTAAATTATAAGTTGATGAGTAGAATAACCATAGAGACTATAGAAAACAATAAACTATGATATACTAAATTTAAGGCCAAGGAGGTGAGTGAAGAGGTGAATGATGTAGCAATCTTATTAGACAACCGGTTTGAAAAAAGTATGCCAAGAGACAGACAAGAAGAGATTTTAGATAAAATTTCTTGCTTTGCTAAAGACTATGGACAATATAAAAACCAAAAAGATAGACTACTGAAATATGGTATTGATAAGGTAGAAGGGTGTACCAAACTCAAAGAAGTATGGAAGTTTAAGGTGAGCAAAGGGGAGCGTGTGCTCTTTGTGAAGGGGAAAGATATAGAGTGGGATACATATGAGTATCAAAACGCACTGATTTTCCTTGCTTTTTGCGACCATGATATGCAGATTAGACGAGCAAGAAGTATGAGTATGGTAGGAGGGGTTACAGATATCGATGACTTCACTGACGAGGTAGCAAGAGAACTAGAGTATGAGCCAGAGAAATGTATTACGCGTGTGTTCAAACATATTGATATTACGACTTTGGTACATAGTGAGGATCTAACAGGTATTTATTATTTGAACCAAGACCAAAGACATTTTGTAAACCAGGACCTAAGACCGTTGATGCTTTTTGGAAGTGCGGGGAGTGGCAAGACAACTATTGGAATTTATAAAGTGTTTGCACTCCTGAAGCAACACCCAGACCTTAAGATTGGTTATTTCACTTATTCCAATCATTTGCTAGAGACTGCTAAGAAGATTTTTGAGACAGTGGTTGCCAATGAGATTACATCAGACCAAAAGCTGACGGCAGAGGGATTGGTATTTTATAATATAAGAGACTTTTTACTCCAAAAAAGTGGGGCAAGACAACTATCCCAGCTGAGAGAATTCAGAGTGTTTTATCGTTCACTCTTGACTTTGCCACGGTACAAGAAGCTTGTCAAAGCAGTAGATGCTTTTGATGCATGGCGAGAGATACGTGGACTCATCAAAGGTTTTGCGGGGGTAGACTGGAAGCCTGATATAGCTAAGAGGCTGATAGATGAGGGGCAATATATAGGACTCAAGTCTATGTATACCTCTCTAGAGCCAGAAGATAGAATATTGATGTATGAAATCGCCCTAAGGTATAACGACTGGCTAGATAGGGAGAGTTTGAAGGATGAGAATGATCTTAGTAGGGCTTTAGCACAAACTGCTAGTGAATTGCCGATGTATGACTGGATTGTGATTGATGAAGTACAGGATTTGACAGAGCTCGAAATCTATCTGATGTATCAGATGGTATGGGATAAGCAAAATATATTGATTAGTGGGGACTTTTATCAGACCATTAATCCTACTTTTTTTGATACAAGACGTATGAGTACCTTGCTAGAGTTATCAGGGGAGAGATATGAGCAGTATCCACAGCTTACGGTGAATTATCGTAACCCTCGTGTGGTGGTAGAAGCAGCAAATCAGCTCTCTGACTACCGACAGCATTTGTTTGGTAAGGACAGGCGTAATGACCTTGGGCATGAGAGGGCTATGCAGATTCAAGAGGGGCAGATTTATGTACTTAGCAATAACCCTAAGGAAAAATTAAAACTTTTAAGAGAAGCCATCCAAAAAGCTTATGTCTATATCGTGGTGCCTAATGAAATTGAGAAGCAAAAGCTTATGGAAGAGCTAGGGGTAAGCTCAAGGGTATTTACGGTGGCACAGGTCAAGGGTATCGAGAATGAGAGCATTATTTGTGTCAATATCTTTTCAGCCTACCAAGAGAAGTGGGAGACTATTCGCCAAGAGGACAAACTCAAAGAGAGTAGTCTCTATAAATACCTCTTTAATATGGTGTATGTGGCAATGACTAGAGCCAAAAATGATGTCTGTTTTGTGGATGATGATTTGCCAATAGCGTTTTATGACTTATTCTTTAAGCAAAAAATGGTGTGTGATGTTTTTGACCCTGTGGTGTTTCACTTCGAGGAAGCATCTACAGAGGAGGACTTTTACCGTTATGGCTACAAGCTAGAAGAGATGGAGAACTTTGAGGCTGCCATAAGAGAGTATGAGGCGCTTAGCTTGCCAGAGGCCAAGCTAGGGATTATACGTTGTGAGGCAGCGATGCTTAAGCTAGAGGGCCATCATCAAGAGGCAGCTAGTGCCTACGAAAGTATAGGTGAGTATCGGTCAGCTATACTGTGCTATGAACTAGCGGGTAATGCCAAGAAGCAGTTTGAGCTCATGCTCACCTATGACCCACGAGCCTTTGCAAAGCGAGTAGTAGAAGCAGAGGAGATGACTTACACCGAGCACATCAAACCACTTGTAGAAACTCAAATGGTTCAGGACCGCTTGGAGAGTGTTTGTCTTAAGTATTATGGCGAGAAGTTGGCACAGACAACACCTTATAAGGAGTTTGAGATTGATGAGGCGAAGAGTCTCATTAAGCATATAGAAACAATCAATAAGAGAATGGAGGAACTCAGGGGTGGAAGATAAACAAATGGACTACGTAATCCAAAAAATGAGAGAGAGTGAAGAGAAGACGGAAGAACTCACCACCGTATTAGAGAGCTTTCATCAGTCTTTTGATAAATTAATAGGCAATGTAGAGAGGGTATTGGAGGCAGGGGCTATAGACCAAGCTACCAAAAGTGTGAGACAGCTTGATACTCACTTAGGACGTATAGAAAAACAAATGACAACGCACCAAACACACGAGAAGCAAACACTAGACCAAGTCGCACAGATGTTGGGTGGTATGCAAACCGTCATAGGTACCTCAGAAATCAAAGGCAGAGGGATAGAAAGTAGTGTCAGTCAGTCCAGCAAAAGTATTTACTGTGACAAAGCTATCTATATGATTGATGAAGACGGCCTCACCATCAAGAAACATAGTTTAAATGACGAAAGTACCGCTGTGGTGGTAAACCATGATACACTGATCACGTCATTAGCAGCCTACAAAGAACAGGTTTATTTTTATGATAGCAGTGAGAAACTTCGTCTGCTACAAGAACCAGAGGCATTTATGATAGAAGATGTGGTGGAATATAAGATGACAGCCTACGGCATTGTCTACAAAAACAAGGTAGGTAATATCAAGCTTTATAAATACGATGGTATCCAAAAAAGCTTGGCTAAGAGAGTCAGTTATTATGAAATAGTAGGGGGTCATTATCTTCTATTTAAGAGTAGCAAACTAGAGCTACAGTATCTAGATTTACAAAGTCTAGATGTAGACCATCCCAAGGTTATTCATGAAATAAATAGCTAAAAAAGGTAGAACGAGATGAAATTTTTTATTTCATCTCGTTCTACCCTTTTTTTATAGACTATCGAGATCAACTAATTCGTCGATGATAGCCACAAGTTTCTTGAGAGATGGCTTGCTAATCTGAGCTTCAGCCCCTACTTGTCTACCTTTGTGGTAAAGGTCATCTGTAATCAGAGAAGAGAAGATAATAACTGGAAGTGTATTAAGGATGTAATCTTCTTTGATTTGTCTTGTAAGTGTATACCCGTCTAACATAGGCATCTCAATATCTGTGATGAGTAGGTTGACGTGGTTTTTGAAGTCTTCACCATATGTATCACGTAAATTAGTGAGGTAGTTGTAAGCAGCAGCACCGTCATTAAAGAACGTGAGGTTGTTGTAGCCTGAGCCGTGGAGTGCATCATTAAGAAGTGCGCGCACTGTCTTGGAGTCGTCTGCTAGTACAAGATTAACTTGTTGACGCTTCTTGTCAAGGTCAACAGAAGCTGATGGTGCAGGCATGTAATAAGTGTTTTTTGGGGCTAGTGAGAGCACGATGCTTTCAAAGTCTAGTAGTGTGATGATTGTCTCATTAAGAAGGATTGTACCTACTACAAGGGAGCTCGTATCTACTACATCAGAGTTGTTAAGTTCAGACCACTTGATACGTTTAATACCAAGTACTTGGTCTACTAAGAAGACTACTGTTGTTTGGTTGAACTCGCAGAGTAAACCGATGGTCTGTGAGTAATCAGGTGTTCTCTCTTGGTGAAGTACCATACGTAAGTCAATGACAGACACCAATTGGTTACGTACAGAGGACTTACCTGCGATGGCAGCAGGTGCACCAGGAGATGGTGCGATTGTGTCCAGTTTGATGATTTCTTTGATTTTGAGAACATTGATACTGTAGTGAGCACCTTTAACTAAGAATTCAACAATCTCTAATTCACCAGTACCTGTTTCAAGTAAAATATTATTTGTCATAGTATACCTCTTTTTTTAGATTATTATAATTTAGATATCGGTTCAAATAAGTTAAATATTTAGGTGACGACGTGGTAATTTAAACTTAATTGTAGACTCGATGGCTTCTAATTCACGTTGATTCTTAGGGTCAATGAATACACAAGTATAGCCTGTCTCTCCAGCGCGGCCTGTACGACCAATACGGTGGATATAAGACTCTACACTTTCGGGCATATCATAATTGTAGATATGTGTAATGCCTGTAACGTCAATCCCTCGTGCAGCAACATCTGTTGCGATTAGGTATTGAATATCAGCATTTCTAAAGGATTTCATAATACGCTCACGTTTAGACTGGAGAATGTCACTATGAATGAGTGCGCAGTTGTATTTGTTACGTTTCATAGCCTCGTAGAGTACATCAGCGCGGCGCTTGGTACGGCAGAAGATAATAGCCATAAACGGATTATCTTGGCCAAGTACCTCAAAGAGCGATGCTTGTTTGTGGCGGTCTGTGGTCTCTACCACTTCTTGCTTGATACCCTCTAGGGTTACTTTTTTCTTTTGAACTTGTACAACAGATGGGTCCTTCATATAGCGGTAAGCGAGCTTCTTGACACTACTATCCATAGTAGCAGAGAAGCAGAGCATTTGACGCTTCTTAGGTACAGCATACATGATATTGTCTACGTCGTTTTTGAAGCCCATAAGGAGCATTTGGTCAGCCTCATCTAGGACAAAGGTTCTAAGCTTAGATAAGTCTACGCTCTTACGAGAGATATGGTCTAATAAACGACCAGGTGTTGCAATAATCATATGAACAGCATTTTTGAGCTTCTTGAGCTGATTGCTTGTATCCTTGCCACCATAGAGTGCAAGTACACCGAGGTTCTTATACTGCTGAAGTTTTTTGGCTTCTTCTGTAATCTGGATAGCAAGCTCACGAGTAGGTGAGAGGATGAGTACTTGTGTCGATGGATTATCAAGATCAATCATCTCAAAAAGAGGGATGAGGAATGCGAGAGTCTTTCCCGTACCTGTCTGAGCTTCACCAATCACATCTTGTCCAGATTTGATGAGTGGAATAGCTTGTTCTTGAATAGGTGTAGGCGTGTTGATGCCTGATTTGTGGAGTAAGTTAGTGAGGTTATCATTTATATCAAGTTGTTTAAAATTCATGGGAGATACCTTTCTTATTATAGAAATCATTTCTTCTAGTATAACTGATTTGTAAAGGGGGCACAAAGAAAAAGAACGACCCACCCAGTTAGAAGTGATCGTTCTTAGTTAATGAATCCATTAATATTCTTTCTTTTCCCATATAGAAGAAGAAATAACCATAGATATGAGATAAATACAAATACAGATAAAGAGTATTACAAATGGTGTGAGCCTGCTTAACACAACGTTCATAGTATCTAGATTTAATAATTTGCTAAACAGTGGCATCAATGCAAATGCACCACCATATAGGACTAACATGAGTATACGTGTTTTTTCTGTCCCAAACTTGAAAAGAAGGGGCAGAATAATAGAGACATAGATGAGCCCAGAGGAACATAGAGAAGCGATCATAGAAAGTTTGTTTTGGAGAATGAAGTCTCTCACAGGA
>JBOFEH010000117.1:0-2345 GCA_051647765.1 Cellulosilyticaceae bacterium
GGTCCCAAGAGTGCGGTCACTTTTCCTTTAGGTATCGTCATATCAAAATCTTTATAAAGGGTCAATTCCCCATAAGCCTTATAAATTCCTTTAAGCTCTATCATAGGTTAGTTTACCTCCCCTATTCATCCAGTAATCAATGAACTTTTCACAAGATGTGCTGAGTACTATAATCACAATAACCCATGCAAAAAGTTCTGCTGTCTCTAAATAAACTTTGGCACTCAGAAGATTGTACCCCATGGAATAAGCCGGTACAGCTAATACCTCTGCTGCAATAATCACCTTCCACGCAAGTCCTACCACTAATCTTAGAGCTGCTTCTAAATAAGGTTTGATATGAGGCCTATAAATCTGTTTTAAGACTCGCCCTCTACTCACCTTAAAAACTTGTGCCATCTCTAACAAATCCTTATCCACCGTCTTGAACCCCATCAATACATTGGTATACACAATAGGATAACACATCAAGAAACATGTAAATATCGGAATATTGGTAGCCTCAAACCATAGTAATGCTAGTACAATAACTGCCATAACAGGCGTTACCTTAAGTGCAATGATAAGTGGCTTGATAAACGCCTCAAACCAGCCAATATAATAAGCCCCTATAGCTGTTAGCACACCTATAACCATAGATATCCCTACACCTATGATAACTCTATAAAAAGTATAAAGTATATTGATATAAAATGCTGGTGTCACCACCAAGTGTCCTAAGGCTACCATCGTACTAATCGGTGACGGGAGCAATAACTCACTGCCTATACCCCAGCAAGCTACCTGCCAAATTACTAGCCATACGATACTAACGCCAATTGTAGAACGCTTCATCAGGAAGCTGACCTCCTACTGACTTTGGCTCAGCTGCTTTGAGTACTTCATAAAAAGCCTCCAAGTCACCTCTTGCACTCTGGGAGTCTATCCATACAATATGACACTCTGGAAGTGCCTTCTTAGCAAGCTCTGCTTGAGGTATAATCTGATGTTTGGCAATAAGCTGAGATGCCGCATCTATGTCTTCGTTTACAAATTTTACAGAGTCACTGTATTCTTTGAGGAATATGTCTATCTCCTCTTTGTTCTCGGCTACATAGGCTTTATTAGCAATCATAGTCCCCATAGGCAAGGCTGTTTGGGTTGCCTCTTGCCAAGCTTCATTGAGATCAACGGCTACCCTTACATTACTATTCTTAGCCAATACTGTGGTTACAAAAGGCTGCGGTAACAAGGCGATTGTCCCCTCTTTTGCACCCAATTGAGAAGCTATATCTGCATGATTTGCCTGATATACAATCTCTACGTCTTGTCCTACTACCAATCCCGCTGCTTCTAAAATCTTATTAAATACAAACTCAGGTGTACTGCCTTTGCCACTTGCCAAAACAGTCTTCCCTTTAAGGTCTTGTATACTTGTAATAGTATCCCCATTTTCTACAAGGTACAAAACACCTAACGTATTCACCCCTAATAACCCTATTTCCGCATCTGTTCCCTTGGTCTTGTTATAAAGTACCGATGCCATGTTAGAAGGGACACAGGCTACATCTACCTCTCCACTAACGACCTTTCCCACTATTTCATCAGGACTCTGGTAGAGTGTTATATTGTACTGCTCGGTATCCTCTATCAATGACACAATACCCATTCCTGTTGGCCCATTAAGTGCCGCAATAGCAATCGGCTCTTCTATTTTTGGGCTTTGACTACAGCCTGTCAATGCCAACATTGCCGTTATCCCCATCACTCCTATTTTTCTCCAAGTATGCCTCATTACCTTCACCCCTTCTTAAGTATTATTACTATTTTTATATTATCATAATATTCTCTTAAATAAAATGTAAGGTATTGGTTTATTCTTTTTTATCCGATGATATGAGTATGACCATACTATCAAATTATAAGGTCAACAGAAGGAGGTATACTATGGATATTGCTGCTCTTTCAATGGTGATGAGCCAACAAAATCTAGGTGTTCAAATGGGCGTAGCCGTTACAAAAATGGCTATGGATAGTGCTGAGCAAGGAGGCCAATTTATGGCTGATATGCTTAAAGGTATGGAGTTATCTGTGAATCCTCATGTAGGGTCACAGATTGATATTAAACTTTAAGTCCGCAGAAAGGGCATATATCTTCCATCTTTTATCTTCATATTTGGGTAATTTCTAAAGGTAGAAAATTTCTCTAACATCCATAACTCGCAATTAAGAAAATCACTTAATTGCTCAAACAAATGGATTAAAACCAGAGAAATCTCCTACCTAAGAACTTACGACAAATATTTCGAATAAAGACTTCAGATATATGCCCCTTCTGCTATCGGTTGCTATGATTATAACCATGC
>JBOFEH010000118.1:0-14428 GCA_051647765.1 Cellulosilyticaceae bacterium
ATACAAGACGCTATAGCAAACTATACACAAATGACAGGAGACACGCAGGTTAACTCACTCAAATTTGAAGAGCAACAGTCAGATGGAATAGGTGCCAATGGTCATCCTTCGGTCAAAACACATCAAATTGCAGCCAGACAATTGATTTCAAAAATAGAACAAGATTTAGGCTGGAAAGCTTAGACACAGATTTTTAGACATATTTTATCCCCAGATTCTAAAATACGTCAATTTAAAGAGAACTGAACGGGCACTAAATAAATCAAACTACACACAAAATATTCAATATATAGAAATATAATTAATTATAAAAATCTATATATTGAATATTTTATTTTTTTAATTAGGATTAGCTGAGAGAGCATTAATAGTACTTCAAAGACCTATAAATATGATAAATTTATATTTTACAGATAAAAAACAAAAAATCTAGTTGACTCTAACGTTACGTCATAGCCTATACTCAAGGTGAAAGGAGGAAATATATGAAAACAGTCAATCAAGTTGCCAAACTAGCAGGGGTAAGTGTGAGGACTTTGCATTATTATGATGAAATCGATTTGTTAAAGCCAACAGAACTTACTGAATCGGGGTATAGACTTTATAATCATTCTGATTTTTTAAAATTAGAACAAATATTATTTTTCAAAGAAATAGGATTTCCTCTCAAAGAAATTAAAAGTATCTTGGAACATCCTGATTATAATCAAAAAGAAGCACTTACGAAGCAACGAGAGATTTTGACACTTCAAAAAGAACGTACTGAGAAGTTAATTAGAATTATTAATAGGAGATTGGAAGGAGCTATGGAGATGAATTTTGAAGCATTTGATATGAAAACAATTGAGCAGGCGAAGCAAAAATACCAGCAAGAAACTGAGGAAAGATGGGGTAGTACCTCAGCTTACAAAGAAAGTCAAGAAAAGACTAAAGGCTATAACAAAGAGGATTGGAGTAATATTATGTCCGCGGGAGCAGAGATTTTTAAGGGATTCGCAGCCCATCTAGGAGAAGACGTAAGTAGTGAGGCAGTGCAAGGATTAGTTAAGGCGTGGCAAGACCATATCACTAAGAACTTTTATGCATGTACTAAGGAGATTCTAGCAGGGCTTGGTCAGATGTATGCACTTGATGAGCGTTTTGCAAATAATATTAATCAGTACGGAGAGGGCGTTGCTGAGTATATGAGTGAGGCGATTGCGTACTATTGTGAACATTAATAAATTCATATTTTGCCTAGCTTGGCATCAGTCTGAAAGCACCTTCTATAACATATGTTGATAGAAGGTGCTTTTGGTTGAGGCATCAATTGAATCAAGGGAGGCCACAAAATGAAGTTGGCACAACGTATAGCAACACTCGGTATCGTTATAGTAGGAATAGGGACAATACCGCCATATAGCTATGGCAAACCGTTATACAGTATACCTTTGGATCAAATGATAAATATGGATGAGCGGACTACGGAGTCTCAGATAGGGATACAGGATACTTGGACGACAGCAGGTATGTTAGGAGTGTATAATCAAGATCCGGTATTAGATAATGGAAAGATTAGGGTGTCATTTACAACAGGATCTATGTTTAATGTACAGATTTATAAAGATGGGCAATTAAATAAGACTACTTATGGCAATGGGGGGTACCGTTGTGCTGTTAATTTAAGTAAAGCAGTTGAGGATACTAATAATTTGCCCAGGGGTGCCCAACAAATGGATGCCGATTATAATAATAAAATCAATTCAGTAGCTATGAATGGGTGTCAAGCAACAATGCGTACTAATATAGATTTTTCGGAGGATGGAAAGGGTATTTATGTAGAGTATTATGTGACTAACAATGATACAACACCCACGTATGTGAGTATTGGTACATTTGCAGATGTTCAGTTAGGGAGTAATGACTGGGCACCTATCCAACGGTTGCCTAATAATAAAGGGTTTAGGATGTACGATTCAGAACAGAATTTGCAAATGCTGGTAGATGGATCGGGGCAAAGCGAAGAAACTCCTATAGACAGCTATTGGTTTGGGTATTTAGGTCAATTATATCCCAATATATTTAATAATGTAGGGATAGATAATGTTAGTGGAGTTGATAGTGGAGTAGCCTATGCTTGGAACAATCAGTCGGTAGCTGCAGGAGAAACCAAGAAGTTTGTCATGAGAATGAACTTAGGAGTAGTCAATGGGGCACCTACTTTAACTCAGTTAATCACTCCTTCTCAACAGGTATATGCAAGAGGAGAAAACATAAGTTTTAAAGCTACAGGGACTGACCCTGAGAATGATGCTTTACAGCTCTACTATCAGATAGACATTGGTAGGCCTATACCTGTAGATGCTATCAAAAATAGTGAGGGACAATATCCTCTAGATGTGCTAGTTGATTCTAATTTGAGTAGAGGCAATCATAGGATAACAGTATTTTTTGGAGATAGTAGTGGGAATAAGTCCAATACGGAGAGTTTTGATTTTGAGGTGGTAGAACTTCCGAGAGAAGTAAGTTATGACCTCAATTATACAGGAGCAGTAAATAATATCCCTAGTGAAGAAGTGGACTATCAAGGATTAGCTACCAAGCCACAAGACCCAGAGAGACAGGGTTATACATTTAAGGGTTGGTACCAAGAGACGAGTGGTCAAAACCAGTGGAATTTTGCAAGTGAGCCAGTTACAAAGAATATGAAGTTGTATGCAAAGTGGGAAATCAATCAATATGATGTGAGTTACGACCTCAATTATACGGGGGCAGTAAACACTATTCCTAGTCAAGAAGTGGACTATGAAGGTTTGGCTACAAAGCCTGCGAACCCCAAACGGTCAGGCTATATATTTAGGGGATGGTATAGGGATGCTAAATGTCAAACACCTTGGAAATTTGAAGAGGACCAAGTGACGGCGCAAACAAAGCTGTATGCAAAATGGGAGGAAGAAAGTAATCCTGTTGTACCAGTACTTCCTGAACTGCCAAAAGCAGATATTATTGTAGATGGCGTGGTGCAGCAAGTAGGTATCCAGACAACAACTGTTAAAGATGGTATCAAAACTGTAACTTTAGTAGCAGATGAAAAGACGCTCCAGAAGTATATTGATCAAGCGGGAGCTCAAGCCACCGTTGTCTTCCCAATTATGGGGCAGAATACAGGAAGATTACAGGCACAGCTTACAGGGCAGATGGTTGCAGATATGGCTAGCAAAGACATGATACTAGAGGTGCGTACGGATAATGTTCAGTATATTGTTCCGGCCGATCAGATTAATATGAATAAAATCCAAGAACAGCTAGGAACAGCGGTGCCATTAAAGGATATCACGCTGAGTTTGCAGGTTTCTACACTTGAGGGGGCAAGTCGCCAGGTTGTAGAGAATGCTATCGAGTCTCAAGGGGCAGAGAGTGTAGCACCGCCTGTAGCATTCGATATAGAAGCATCCTACAATGGGCAAGTGATACCAGTAACACAGTTTAATCAATATCTGTCACGTATGGTACAAATACCTGAGGGTGTTAACCCTCAGCAGATTACAACGGCTGTTGTGCAAAATGCAGGTGGCACATTGAGACATGTGCCAACAGAGATTGTGGTTAGAGATGGTGTTTATTATGCCCAGATTCATACACTGACGAACTCTGTCTATGCGGTCATTTATAATCCAATGAGTTTTGAAGATGCTAAGGGGCATTGGGCAGAGCAAGAGATTGATAATATGTATAGCCGACTGGTAGTAGAGGGACATCAAGAGGGCAAGTTTGAGCCTAATGTAGTCATTACACAAGCAGAGTTTGATAAGATGTTAGACAAAGCACTTGGGCTGATACCAGGAGATAGTACAGATACGCCTATGATAAGAGAGAATGCTATCGTTATGATGCAAAAATCTGCAGAATTTATGGGATTAAACACAACATTAACTGATGAGCAAGTACAGGGGATTTTAGGAAACTATAAGGATAGTAGTAGTATTTCTCAGTATGCAAGAGAAGCTGTAGCGTACTGTATACAGGCGAATATTATTCAAGGAAGAACCCAAGATACCCTAGATACCCAGAGACCACTTACAAGAGCTGAAGCAGTGGTCATGATTGAGAATTTACTACAATCAGCTAAATTTATAAACTAGTTCATTAATAGTGGGAGAGATTGACAAATGACAGGTTTTGTGGAATAATAAACCCAACAAAATGAGTACCTTTAATTCGGTCCAGAGAGGCTGACAAGGTTGAGCGGGAATGATAAGATATATTTGTGATACAGATATATCTAGAGAGCCTAGAACTTTGCTATTAAAGGAAAAGTTCTAGGCTTTTTTTAATGCCCTAGGTACTCTTATAAATTTGAGGGGGTATATTATGGATACAAAAAAACATCAAGATCATGACTTTTCATTAGAAGCTATCCCAGCAGGTAGCAAAAAAGGTTTCTTCTCTATGCTAGTAGTAATGCTAGGCTTCACATTCTTCTCAGCGAGTATGCTGAGTGGTGGAACACTTGGGACAAGCCTTGACCTTAAGAGCTTCTTCGTAGCAGTATTAGCAGGGAACCTCATCTTATGTGTTTACACAGGATTATTAGCCTATGTGGCAGGTGATACAGGATTATCGACACACTTGTTAGCGAGATATTCTTTTGGTGAAAAAGGCTCTTACTTAGTATCATTTTTACTTGGAGCAACACAAGTAGGTTGGTTTGGCGTAGGGGTGGCAATGTTTGCAATCCCAGTTGAGAAAGTAACAGGAATTCCAGTACCAGTATTAGTACTTGTATCAGGATTACTTATGACTGCAACAGCATACTTTGGAATGAAATCACTTACAATCCTCAGTATGATAGCGGTACCAGCTATTGCAATCTTAGGTTCAATGTCAGTAGGTATGGCAGTAGATAGTGTAGGTGGTATAGCAGGGCTTATGGATATCGTACCACAAGAAAGTATGGGCATGAGTGCAGCAATCGCAGTATGTGTAGGCTCATTCATCAGCGGTGGGACACTGACACCAGACTTTACACGCTTTGCAAAGAATAAGAAGACAGCAGTGACAACGACAGCGATTGCCTTCCTTATTGGGAACTCATTGATGTTCGGATTCGGAGCGATTGGGGCTATGGTAACAGGCCAAGCAGATATCGCAGAGGTGATGTTCTTACAAGGACTTATCGTACCAGCTATCATCGTACTTGGGCTTAATATCTGGACAACAAATGATAATGCACTCTATGCATCAGGACTTGGATTCTCAAATATCACGAAGTTACCAAAGAACAAATTGGTTATTGTAAATGGTATCGTAGGAACACTTCTTGCAGTAACACTTTATAACAACTTCATGGGATGGCTTGGATTACTTAATACATTAATGCCAAGTATCGGTGGTGTCATCATCGCAGACTACTTCATCCTTAGAAAACGTAAATACCTAGCAATGGAAAATACAGTATTTACATCAGTGAACAAAGTAGCAATTATGGCATGGTTATTAGGTGCGGTAGCAGCTCACTTCTTACCAGGGATTGCACCAATCAACTCAGTAGTTGTAGCAATCATTGCTCATGTAGCACTTACTAAAATATCAAAAATGATGCGTACAGAAATCGGCATGCAAAATAGATTATAAATTAATTTAAACCCCTTCCTATATGGTGTAGATAATACCTGTTAGGAAGGGGTTTTCTGCGTCAATAAGAAAAATGAGTCAACCATGTCCCTCAAAATAGGACAATTGTCCTGAAAAAATGAGACTCTAGGCCTATTTAAGTAGAGTTGTTATTTGGCGATAATAATTGCAGGTAAATATTAGAATAAAAGTGCCTACTGGTAATGTCGTAATTTATAAAAGGCACTTTTATAAAACGAAATAAAGGGAGATTATTATGAAACTTTATAAGAGAAGTCATTTACTAAGGAGTATTACAGTATTTGGTCTTGCATCAAGTATTACAGCTGGTTCTGTGATACAACCTGTCTATGGGAGTGAACAAATGGGAGAGGTTATATCACAGGATTTACAGAGTGACTCACTTATGGAAATAATTCCATGGGATAGTGAAACACAAACACTTCAAGATAAGTCAGAGTTTAAAATACTTTCTGATTTAGATTACGTTGAGGACCAACTGTATATTGGTTATGGGGAGTTCGCGAAAGATGCTAGACCTGGTGGTGGTGTCATTACATTATTAGTAGATGGGAAGCCACTTCAATTTGTAAAAGGAATAGGGGCACATGCTCATTCTAGGGTAGTATACGATTTATCTGATTATCCAGAGTATACACGTTTTACCACTTACGCGGGTGTAGATTATACAGCAGAAGATAGAGGAAATGGTGTTATCTTTACGATTCAGGCATCCCATGATGGTAATACGTGGGTAGATCTTGACAAATCACCGGTGCAAAAAGGAACTAAAGAGGCTTATTATTTTGATGTAGAAGTAGCTGGATACAAGTATCTTAGATTATACGCAGATCATAATGGCAATGATGGTTCAGATCATTCTGTTTATGCCTATCCAACCCTTATGAGAGAGGATTACTATACATCAACTACTCAAAACCTTCCGTTTAAATCAGTGGAGGATTATGACCAAGAAATAAAAGCTACTGGAGAAGGAAATAGTGTTACAAATCAGCATTTATTAAATCAACGTACATTTGTAAGTAAAATAGGATACAACCAACTTAAGACAAGTGTGCAAATGGACCCAAAAGTTGGGGATGTGATTAAGTGGTTATTTAATGATGAAGAAGCCTTAGAATACTTTATAACAGGTGGTGCACCAGTACATTCATATGGTGTAAGTTTAAAAGTATTAGCAGATCTTAAAGGGGCTATTGGACAGGATTTTAGTGACCCTGTAGAAGGAGATTTATATATAAAATTAGCCATGTCAACAGCATTAACTGCAACAGATTACAAAACAGATCGTATAGAGCGATATGAGGTGTTTAAGAGACTGTATAATGAAGATAAATTAATGAATAGGTCTCAGTTTAGAAGTATTCCAATAGAAACACTAAGGTTAGTAGTGGGTAACGATAATGATAGGAGTTGGGTTAAATCAGATAGCCAACATGTATACTGGATTAATGATTTCATAAGAGGGTTTAATCCTAATGCGCCAATAGGAAGTTTGGATCCATATGCATATATTAGCTATCGCAATGGCTATAATCATGGAGATTCTCAGTACTATAGTCCAGCAAATTATGATAAGTGGAATCAAAAATATAAACTTGCGGAGTATGGGATTCCCTATGGAAAAACAGGCTACATACCACAATGGGTTATTTTTGAAGAAGGAGCAGTGTGTGGAGGAATTGCAGGTGGAGGTGTTGGTCTTAATACTTCAGTAGGTATTCCAACTGTCTTTGTGGGACAACCGGGACATGCAGCATATCTTGTATATAGCCAAAATGAAAAAGGACAAGGGATTTGGTCTATAGGAAATGATATCTCAGGGTTTAGTGAAACGAGTAAAGGCGGAAGATTACCATTAGGATGGGGATCAGAGAGTTGGAGTAAGGGGTATGAAGGAAACTATTTCTTGATATCACAGCATGCGCTTAATACATATGATACTTATATAGAGGCATTACATTTGTTAGATTTGGCAGATGTATATAGAGATGATCTTTCTAAACAAGAAGCACTATATCGTAAGGTTCTCATATTACAACCGTATAATTTAGATGCCATGATAGGACTTTTGAATACATATAGTGCACAAGGAAATAAAACAAGTGGAGATTATCTTGAGTTAGCAGAGACATTTGGAGATGCGCTTACATACTTCCCACAGGTAATGGTAGATATGTTAAATCATATTCGTCAAGACATAACAGACCCAAAAGATTTATATGCAATAGATATGCTTATATCAAAAAATCTTATTGTGGCAACTCAAGCAGACGCAACAATGAGTTTACAAGCTGGAGATTGCCGTGCTGTTGCTAACTATCTATTATCACAATATAAATTTGATTTTGCAACGTTTTCATTTACAGGAGAACAAGCGGGACATATTATAATTAATCAAAAATATAGCAATAAGGGATTGAAAATAAAATATAGTCTAGATGGAGGAGATAGTTGGTTTGAAACAACAGATACCATCATTTCTTTAAGTCAAGAGGAGATAAAATCACTTTCTGTTGAGACAGATATTTTGGTAGGTGTTGTGGGTGCAAGTCCGATTGTGACTATTGATATTGTAGAAGGTCCTTCTTTAGAACATAAAAGAATTTATCAAAATGAGTGGGAGAATCAGCTAATTGGAGATGTATTAGGTTTAGAATACAGTTTAGATAGTGGACAAACATGGGCAGACTATGTATTAGGGGTAAATGGGACTCGTTTTGACGGGGCAGGTCAAGAGGTGATGGTACGTAGCAAAATGCAAGGAACACAGCTAGCAGGTGTATCAAAGGTGTATACATTTGCAGCAGATGAAAGTGTAGAAACAAATCAATATATCACCATCGATAGATTGTCTGTTGTGGACTATTCTTCTCAACAAGATGAGGGAATGAGTGCAGCGGCGAATGTTATTGATGGTAGTATATATTCATCATGGCACACTGTTTATAGTCAAACAGATACCGAAAAATATGTAACAATTGAAGTAGATGAACCAACCCGTATTAGCCAAATTCAATATGTCCCTCGTGAAGATGCTGGAAATGGTACTTTTACAAAAACTAATATTTTTGTAAGCATGGATAATGAAAATTGGACTACTATTGCAACAGGCATTGAGTGGCCAAGAAATAACGAGCTAAAGACATATACTTTTGAAACACCAGTTATGGCAAAATATGTAAAGATTCAAGCTGAAAGTGGCCATAACAACTTTGCAACAGCACTCATTTTCAACTTGTATGAAGATGTGTCATCTCCTATAAGTGAAAATCATAAGATGCTCCAAAAAATGCTTATAGAGACAGATCTCATTATTGAAGGTGGCAAACAAAATTATAGTACACTTGCATGGGATAATCTTGTTGAAATAAGAGATATAGGATATGAAGTCTTAGGTGATAAATACGCCCCAGAGACGGAATTTGTAAGTATGATATTACATATCAAAGAAGCCATCTCATATCTATATAATAGTGCATTAAGCGACTTAAAAGCGCTGATTCAACAGGTAGAGAGATTAGAAGAAACCGAATATACAATTGAAAGCTGGAATGAGCTCTTAGTAGAGCTTGAGGCGGCTAGGGATGTGGCACAGTCTCCTGCCGATGCTAACACTCAGGCATCTATTGGGAGACTCAAAGAAGCACTAGAGGCACTTCAAGTAAAGACCCCTGAAGTAGAGGACAAGGCACCACAAATTGTTGGAGTAGAAAATGTATGGGTACAGTATGGAGAGGACTTTAACCCACTCAAAGGTATTACAGCATATGATCAAGAGGATGGTGATCTTACATCTAAGCTCAAAGTAAGTTGGGGGGGAGATATTACTGCGGTAGGTGAGCATGAATTAACTTATCACGTAGTTGACTCAGCTGGAAATGAGGCATATGCTACATGCATAGTCACAGTTACACCAATTTCGGAGCCAGAGATACCAGAGCCAGAGATACCAGAGCCAGAGAGACCAGAAGGAGATACCTATGATGCCGATAGAGCTTATGTAGCTGGAGAAACTGTTATTTACAAAGGCCAAGAATATGTGGCGAAATGGTGGGTTCAAGGAGAAGCACCAGATTCAAGTCAGGCTTGGGAGCTTCAAGCACCAATAAATCCAGATGGTAGCAGTGAATATGTACCAGGTAAAGCATATGTTGGGGGAGATATTGTAAGCTATAAAGGTGAGTTGTATGAAGCCAAATGGTGGACAATATCTATTCCAGGAAGTGATGATAGCTGGATGATTATAGATACAATTTAATCAAATGAAGAGGATGATGTCCCACCAACAAGGATTGGGGGGATATCATCCTTTTTTGTAGGCGGAAACACTTTTGAAGGAGGTAGAAATAGGATATACTATAAATAACTAAAAAACAGGTAAATTAGGAGGTGATTATATATGTTACAAGGAGGGATTAGAGAAGCTAAAGATGAACTCATTAGATTAAGTGCCGATAAAGAACAAAGAAGGATGTATGCCATAAGGTCTAAGGCGCTAAAAGATGAAACAAGTGCTTTGAATAAAGCAAAACGTGAAGGATTAGCAGAAGGATTAGCAGAAGGTATTAAGCAAGGTATTGAGCAAGGAATTCATGTTGAGAGAATGAATACAGCAAAGAAGATTAAGCAAGCAGGAATAAATATAGAAGTGGTTATGAGTGTAACACATCTTTCAGAACAAGAAATAGAAGACATGGAGATATAGAGGAGACAGTATATGTTAATCAAAAATGGACAACTAGAAGGACAGGACAAGTTAGTAGATATTCATATAGTAGATGGGAAAATCGCACAGATTGGTGCAGATCTAAAGGTAGAAGATACGGATGTATTAGATGCTAATGGTTGGCTAGTGGTACCACCATTCGTTGAGCCCCACGTGCATTTGGATACAACACTTACAGCAGGTGAACCAAATTGGAATGAGAGTGGTACACTGTTTGAAGGGATAGAGCGTTGGTCAGAGCGTAAGGAAATGCTGACAAAGGAAGATGTCAAAAACAGAGCGAAGACAGCTATCAAATGGCAGGTAGCTAATGGTATCCAGTATATTAGAACCCATGTAGATACGACAGATCCAGAGCTTACAGCAGTTAAAGCGATGGTTGAACTACGTGAGGAGCTTAAGGATTATATTACATTGCAAATCGTAGCGTTCCCACAGGAGGGGATACTGTCTTATCCAAATGGGTTAGCGTTACTTGAAGAAGCACTTAAACTAGGGGCAGATGTTATCGGAGCTATCCCACACTTTGAATTTACAAGAGAGTATGGTGTAGAGTCAATTGATAAGATGTTTGAGCTGGCTAAGAAGTATGATGTGCTCATTGACGTCCATTGTGATGAGATTGATGACGAGCAGTCACGCTTTGTAGAGGTATTAGCAGCAAGAGCTTACGAAAATCAAATGGGACACAAAGTAACTGCAAGTCATACCACAGCCATGCATTCATACAATGGGGCTTATGCGTACAAGCTCTTTAGACTCCTTAAGATGTCAGGCATCAGCTTTGTGGCTAATCCGCTTGTCAATATTCACCTTCAAGGAAGATTTGATACTTATCCAAAACGCAGAGGAATTACACGTGTTAAAGAGATGCTTGAAGCAGACATTAACGTCTGTTTTGGCCATGATGATATTTTTGACCCATGGTATCCACTAGGGACAGGTAATATGCTACAAGTGTTACACATGGGACTCCATGTATGCCAGATCATGGGCTATGGTCAAATCAACGATTCACTAAGACTTATTGGTAGCAACAGCGCCAAAGCACTTCATATTCAAGATGAATATGGTATCGAAGTAGGCAAGCCAGCCAATATGATTATCTTACCAGCAGAGAACGGCTATGACGCAGTCAGACGCCAAGTGCCTGTGGCGTACTCTATCAGAAGAGGTAAGGTTATTGCGTCTACAAAGCCTAGTGAGACAAAAGTTTTCCTAGGAAATGAGGAAGCTATTAACTTTAAAAAATAAATGAGCCGAGTTTATTTTTAGGTGTTTTGTGATATACTAAAGGTATAAATTATTGTTTTTCTTTGGCATGATGGTTCATCATGGAGAAAGAAAAAACCCCCAAGGTGCCGCATACCTTGGGGTTTTTTGCTATCTATTTTCAATACAAGCTACTACAATTTCTTGTAAGAGCTTAATAATTGCTTATTATGCATACTAAATAAGTTAAGACAAAAAATCCAGTAGAATGAAAAAAGGGGGTTATTATGGAGCTAAAATTTAAGGATTTTTGCAAAGATGAAAGTCAGATTTATATGGCGGATTTAGTCCTTAGGGAGAATGACAATACAGAAGGGCATTGCCATGATTTTTATGAGTTTTTTGTGGTGTTAGAGGGTGAGTTTGTGCACTACTATAATGACAAAGTCTATATACTCAAAAAGGGGATGGGGCACTTCATGGCTCCGGATACTTTTCACAAGCTAGCAGTTGGTGAGGGGATAGCAGTCAGTAGGCTGAGAAATATAGCTATACATAAGACTTATTTTGAAGAGATAGTAGTGCCTCTAGGGGATACTATTGGACAGGCGTTATGGGAGCCTGTGGTGCTTAGGCAAGAGGAGTTTGAGCAGTTTCAATATAAAACGGACAAGATTATAAGGTATTATGAAGAGCGGATTTCTGCGTATGTGGTAGAGAGTATTATGATGGATTTGCTTGTCCACATGGTCTATGAAAGGGAGTCTCATAAAGAAGAACCCAAGTGGCTAATAGAGGCTTGCAAGACACTAGAGAGGGAGCAGTTTGTGGGCGGACTGACAAGACTTTTGGAGCTGTGTGGTAAGACGCAGGAACATGTCACGAGGACTTTTGTGAGGTATTATCAGCTTACGCCTACGGGGTATATTAATGATCAGAAACTTGCATGGAGCTGTGGGTTATTGGTAACAACCAAGCAGCCAATCATTGATATTGCCTATACTTGTGGGTTTAATACTATAGCGTATTACAATAAGCTCTTCAAAGCCAAATATCAGTGTAGCCCCACACAGTATCGTCAAAGGCACGCCAGAACATTTTATTAAATATCAATATAGTATAAGTCTTATCAACATAGTGGGAGAAAAACACTCTAGGAAACTCTATAATAAATGCAACAATAGAGAGCAAGGAGTGACTATGAATATGAGATTATTTGAAGCAGAGTTAGCATTTACAAGAGCTTACAAGGCGCATCAAAGTGAGCCGAAGGGAATAAGAGAAGCGGCGTGTATGAAGGTACAGATGCCTTATACATTAGCCCCAAGAAAAGAGGGGGATTACTTTGGTGGGAGATACAAAGGGCATCGTATAGGCTTCTACCCATTGATGATAGGAGAAGGTGCAAGAGATGGCTATGATAAGCTCTGCTACTGCGCGGATATCAAGGGTTCATATGCTGTCATAGACCAGATGAAAGCCTCTCCAGACTACACAGAATCTGATGTTGCAGAAGCTTTGGAGGCAGTTAAGTTTTGGGAACAAGAGGAGACTTATGCCCATATCAAAGAGGCGTTTACACCTGATATGGTGAAGCATCTAACCCATGATTATTATCATACAGCTATTGGGGCGGTGTATCCTCTATATCGTATTGCAGGGGCGCATCTTGACTTTGAAAAATTACTAAGACTAGGGCTTAATGGTCTCATCGAAGAGATACAGAAAGTGTGTGAGTCAGGGCAAAATCAAGACGTGGATCAGATGTATGTGGGTATGATAGAGGTATTAGAAGGAATGAAGGCGCTATGCCAGTCAAGGGCAGAGGAGCTAAAGGTGCAGTGCCAATCAGATATCAATATAGATGAAAAAAACAAGCTGACACAAATTATCCAGAGCTTAGAGTATATTAGTGAGCATAAGCCAGAGTCTCTCCACCAAGCTATGCAGTTATGCCTCATCTATGCTGTTTGTGCTGGAGCGACAGAGATGGCAAGATTTGATGATTATATGGGGCCATTTTATGTAAGAGATTTAAAGCTAGGGCGTATTACCAAAGAGGAAGCAAAAGATTATCTCATCAACTACTTTGGGATTTATGAAGAGAGTTTTGGAAGAGATACAAGATGTATTATTGGAGGCTATGGTAGAAGTCATGAATTAGAGGCTGATGAGATGGCGCTTCTCGTGTTAGATGCTATTGATGGCAGACAAATCCTCTACCCACAAGTGAGTCTGAGATATTACAAAGGGATGGATGAGCGTGTGTATCGTAAGGCGCTAGATGTACTAGGACAAGGCAATACTTTCCCTATCTTATACAATGATGATGTAAATATCCCGTCTACAATGAGAGCTATGGACGTATCACGTAAGGTGGCTGAGCAATATGCCTTCTTTGGATGTGGAGAGTATATGCTAGCCAACAAGAGTATAGGCACACCTAATACCTGTCTCAATATGCCAAAGGCATTAGAGTTAGTACTCAATGAAGGTGTAGACCCATTAACAGGTGAGCAAATAGGTTTAGAAATGCCGCCTATCACAGAAGATACAACTTTTGAAGAGATTATGGCAAGATATGAGGCGAATATAGACTTCTTTACAAGTTATTGTGGTAGGGTGCAAGAACTGGTGTATAACAAATGCGGTGAGCAGAGTAATTTCCTTCTCATGAGCATACTCCATGATGATTGTATTGCAAGAGGCAAGGGACTGTTTAATGGGGGACTATATCATCTAGGAGGGACTGTAGAGACTTATGGCAATATCACAGTAGCGGATTCTCTTACAGCGATTAAGAAGGTTGTGTATGAGGACAAGGCGTTCTCTATCAAGGATTTGGTAGAGATG
>JBOFEH010000119.1:0-2278 GCA_051647765.1 Cellulosilyticaceae bacterium
TAAAAAACTTATCCGGCGGCAATCAACAAAAAGTCGTTATTGCAAAATGGCTCCTTAAGAACTGTGACATTTTGATATTTGATGAGCCTACAAGAGGGATCGATGTGGGGGCTAAAAGTGAGATTTATAAATTACTCTCAGAGCTCGCACAAGAAGGGAAATCGATTATTATGATTTCCTCTGAATTACCAGAAATACTGCGCATGAGTAATCGTATTCTTGTGATGTGCGAAGGCCGGATCACTGGGGAATTAGATAGGAGTCAGGCAAGCCAGGAAGAAATTATGAAATATGCAACTAAGAGAGAGGCGTAGGGGGGCGGATAGTAATGAAAAAGGTGATTAAACAAGGTAATGAGGAGGCAGTGGATCGAACTAAGAAAAGGGGATTAAATGTAGCAACGATGCAGAAGTTTCTTGCGTTTGGTGCATTAATCTTACTGATGATTTTCTTTACATTTGCATCACCCTATTTCTTGACTTTTGATAATATCGTATCCATTATGTTATCAACTTGTGTAAACGGTATTTTAGCATTAGGTATTATATTTGTCATTATTACAGGGGGAATTGATTTATCTATTGGTACAGTGATGACATTCTCATCTGTTATGGCAGGTGTTGTTATTACCAATGCAGGTATGCCTATTTGGGTGGGAATAATTGCGGCAATCTTAACAGGAACATTTTGTGGGTTGATCAGTGGGACACTTGTAGCGCGCTTGAAATTACAACCCTTTATTGCGACACTTGGAATGATGATGATGACAAAAGGTTTATCCCTTATCGTTTCAGGAACAAAACCTATCTATTTCAGCGATACACCAGGATTTAGACAAATCACATTAGGATCAATCATCAAGTTTGGTGAGGGTGGAAAATACAGTATTCCAAACGGTATTTTCATTTTCTTAGCAATGGCTATTATTGCAGGCATCATTCTGAATAAAACAAAACTGGGGCGTTATAACTTTGCCATTGGAAGCAATGAAGAAGCAACAAGACTCTCAGGGGTTAACGTTCAAAAATGGAAAATAGCGATTTATGCATTATGTGGTGCATTTGCGGGGGTAGCTGGTATTGTAATGGCTGCACGGCTTGATTCTGCCCAACCTGCACTTGGGCAAGGCTATGAACTAGATGCTATTGCATCCGTTGTAATCGGGGGGACTTCCATGGCAGGTGGGGAAGGAACTATTTTAGGCACAGTAATCGGTGCGTTCATCATTAGTACTTTAACAAACGGCCTCAAAGTAATGGGGGTTGCCCAAGAGTGGCAAATCGTGATTACAGGTGGTGTCCTTGTATTAGCAGTACTACTCGATCAACTGCGTAAACGTAAGGCGCAATAATCTATGTGTTTAACTCGTGATGAGTTAAAAAATAAAGTGAAGAATGTAAGCTTGTAGAATAAAATAGGGGGGAAATAAAAATGAAAAAAGCATTGGTTTTAGGATTAGTAGGAATACTTACAATGGGAATAGGGGTCGGATGTGGTCAGAAGGCAACACCAACACCTGTAGAAAACAAAACAGAAACAACACAAACAGCTGAAGAGACAAAAACAGAGGGAGCAGAAAAAATATATATTCCAGTCGTGTCAAAAGGATTTCAACATCAATTCTGGCAAGCGGTTAAGCTCGGTGCAGAAAAAGCAGCAGCTGACTATGGGGTGGAGATTACATTTGAAGGACCAGAAACAGAAGCTCAAGTTGATAAACAACTTGATATGTTACAAACGGCTTTAGCTAAAAATCCACAGGCAATTTGTTTGGCAGCACTCGATTCAAAAGCAGCGACACCATTATTAGAAAAAGCAGAAGCAGCAGGTATTCCTGTTATTGGATTTGACTCAGGGGTAGATAGCCCTATCGTAAAAACAACTTGTGCTACTGACAACTATGCAGCGGCAGCAGAAGCCGCACGCCATTTGGCACAGCTCATTGGAAATGAAGGCAAAGTAGGCTTGGTTGTACATGACCAAACAAGTAAAACAGGGGTAGATCGTCGTGACGGATTCGTAGAAACAATGCAAAAAGAATTCCCTAAAATTGAGGTTGTTCCAGTACAATACGGTGACGGGGACCATGCAAAATCAACAGAGGCTGCTAAAGCAATTATCACAGCAAATCCAGATATCAAAGGGATGTTTGGTGCAAATGAAGGCAGTATCGTAGGGGTTATGAACGCTGCGAAAGAGCTTAACAAAACAGATATTGTAATGGTAGGATTTGACTCAGGTAAACTCTTACTTGATGGGATCAAAGAGGGCATAGTAG
>JBOFEH010000120.1:0-2916 GCA_051647765.1 Cellulosilyticaceae bacterium
GTATCGGTGTATAAAAGCATTGTCAGTGGGAATAACTTATATGTAAATGCACCTACAGGGATTGGGAAGACCATGTCTACGCTATTTCCGACGCTTAAGGCTATGGGGGAAGGGGAGATTGATAAGATCTTTTATTTGACTGCTAAGACCATTACAAGGTCAGTGGCAGAAGATGCTATCAAACTACTTCACACCCAAGAGATTAACCTTAAAGCGATTACTTTAACGGCTAAGGATAAGATTTGTTTATGTTCAGAACGTAATTGTACACCTGAACATTGTATGTATGCAGATGGACATTTTGATCGTATAGATGAGGCACTATTTGAGGCATTAGGTGAACAGGATCTTTTTACAAGAGATGTGGTCACATACTATGCTAAGAAGTATAGAGTATGTCCTTTTGAATTTGCATTAGATATTGCCATTTATGTAGATGTGGTTATCTGTGATTATAATTATGTATTTGATCCACAAGTTGCCTTAAAGCGATTTCTAGATAGTGAGCGTTTTGTGCTCCTTGTAGATGAGGCACATAATCTGGTAGATCGGGCGAGAGAAATGTATTCGGCAAGTGTTTCTAAGAAGCAGTTTCAACATGCGAAGACGACTCTAGGTAAGGGGTACCCTCAGATTAGACAAGCTCTGGATAAGCTTATAGGGTATCTCAAAGAAGTGAAACAGCAGTATATCGAAATTGCGGAGGTTTATATTTCAGATCAAGCACCCAAACAGCTTTATCAACACCTACGAGGTGTGATTCAAAGTGTAGACTATTACTTGCAACAAGGGCAGGGGAGCAATCTATCTGGCGATATGATAGACGCTTATTTTGAAGCCTATCAGTTTAATAAAATTTATGAGCTTTTTGATGAGCAGTATAGAACCTATGGCTATGAAAAGGGTTCACAGGTAACGATTAAAATGTTTTGTATCGACCCTTCAGTGGTCGTCAAAAAGATAATAGACACTTACAAAAGCACTATCTTTTTCTCTGCAACATTGCTACCCATCGACTATTATAAAGAGATGTTAGGTGGAAAAGATACGCTAGCGATTGGCTTAGACTCCCCTTTTGACAGTGAGAAGACGAAGCGGTTGATAACTCGTGATGTATCCACAAGATATAAACATAGAAATAAGAGTTACTCACAAATAATCCACTATATCCACAGTTTATCTGTGGGTAAAGTGGGTAACTATATGGTTTTTTTCCCATCTTATGAGTATATGACCATAGTTTATCAACAATTTTCGGCAGAATATCCACAGGTAGAGGCGCTCTTGCAAGAAAATGAGATGGATGAGGCCAGTAGAGAGGATTTTTTGAGGAGATTTGAGCATAGTCCTAAGAAGACGTTGATTGGTTTTTGTGTATTAGGAGGAATTTTTTCAGAGGGTATTGACCTAACAGGGGATAGACTGATTGGTGTTATGATTGTTGGGGTGGGGATTCCTAAGATTGGCGTGGAGAGAGATTTGATTAAGCATTATTTCGATGACAACAATAAAGACGGTTATCATTATGCTTACACCTATCCTGGGATGAACAAAGTGTTTCAGGCTATAGGCCGATTGGTACGGACAGAAGAGGATGAAGGGATTATATTATTAGTAGATGACAGATACCAAACACCACTTTATCAGGACTTATTCCCCCATTCGTTTTATCCTATGACGTTGATTAGTGAGGGGCAGCTCTTAGGAGAAGTAAGAGATTTTTGGTTCACTAATGATGAGGTGTAGTATATAATCATAAATAACGAAGATGATTAGACAACAAAGGAGCAAACAGTATGATGCATAAACCTAAAGTGTGTATTATTTTTACAGGTGGAACAATCTCTATGACAGTAGATGAGACAATTGGAGCTGCAATCCCCACTTTGTCAGGGGAGCAGATTTTATCAATGGTTTCTAATATAGATAAAATAGCAGATATAGAAGTGGTTAATTTTTGTGAAATACCAGGACCACACATGAGTGTGGACAAGTTACTTGAGCTTAAGAAGCTTGTGAAGGAGCAGCTGGACCGTACAGATATTACAGGTGTTATTGTGACCCATGGGACAGACACTCTGGAGGAAACGGCATACTTCTTAGATTTAACTTTAAGACACCATAAGCCTTTGGTGGTAGTAGGGGCAATGCGTAATAGCTCTGAGCTAGGATATGATGGGTCAAGTAATCTTGCGGCGGCAGTCTGTACTGCGATTTCACCTAAGGCGGTAGATAAAGGCGTATTAGTTGTCCTTAATAATGAGGTTAATATTGCAGCAGAGGTTACGAAAACCAATACTTTATCACTCAATACATTCCAGTCACCGTATGGGCCCCTTGGGATTATTGATACCAATGATTTGATTGTATACCGTAATATTGCCTATAGACAACATATTGATACAGACTATGTAGAGCGTCATGTTGACCTTATTAAAGCAGCACTTGATATGGATGATCGGTTTATTAGATTTTCTGTAGACTCAGGTGTCAAAGGAATCGTTGTAGAAGCACTTGGTAGAGGCAACTTACCTGTAAAGATGTTAGAGGGCGTTAAATATGCATTATCAAAAGGTGTGATTGTGGTCATTGTATCAAGATGTAGTTCGGGAAGAGTATTTGAGTCTTATGGTTATGAAGGTGGTGGCAAGGAACTTTCGGACTTAGGTGCGATTATGGGCGGAGAAATGAGAGGGCCTAAAGCCAGACTCAAACTGATGCTAGCACTTGGTAAGACAACAGAACTAGGTGATATTAAGAAAATCTTTAGAGAAGAAAGTTGTATTTTATAAAGAAAAGAGGCGTTTTATGGATTTGAAGCAATACAATCAGCAAATTCCTGAGGATGCACTCCGTATTATTCATCAATTAGAGGAAGCGGGATACGAGGCATACGTTGTAGGTGGCTGTGTAAGA
>JBOFEH010000121.1:0-13410 GCA_051647765.1 Cellulosilyticaceae bacterium
CACCAATTTTATTACCAACCATAATCGCTGTTGCCACTGCCATACCCATAAGTAATACCGTAAAGATATTATTGATTGTTGTAGCAATTTGCATTGTCGCCACTGCATTGGTTCCGATTCTAGCATAAGCCATAGAGAATGCCGTCATACCCACAGAAAAAATAAGTTCATTGGCAATAACAGACCAAGATGTCTTAAAGTAAGTTTTAACAAGTGCCATATCAAAGCTATAAAGCTCCTTGAGCTTGGCCGCAATCATATTCTTACTCATATACACATATCCCACGATATAGAGCATTTCTATAATTCTTGCAATCGTTGTTGCAAGGGCTGCACCATAAACGCCCATTACTGGCATACCACATTTTCCAAAAATAAAAATCCAGTTCAAGACCGCATTGGCTCCAACACCTATTAAACTGGCATACATAGGTACCTTTACTTGCTCAGTACTTCTAAGTCCTGCCGAAAACATCTGAGTAAAGTTTGTAAATACACAGCTGATTGCAACTATTCTAAGATATCCTGCTCCAAGTGTTACAACAGCTGGGTCCTTTGAAAGAATCCCCATAATCTGCTCAGGTGCAAAAAATGCGGCTAATCCAAATATGAGTGATACAAAAAGTCCTATATTCATATCAAGCCCTAATATCTTCTTGATACTTTTGACATCTTTCTTCCCCCAATACTGTGCCATAAAAACACTGGCTCCAGCATTAATTCCCATCAGACAAAGTGTAAATATAAAAATATACTGATTGGCTAAACCTACAGACGCAATAGCTTCTTCTCCAAGCTTGCCTACCATCACATTGTCAATGAGATTAAGGGATGATGTAATAAAACTCTGTATTGTAATAGGTAGTGCAAGTACCCATAAGCTTTTTAAAAACTGCTTATCTTGAAATACTTTTTTCATAGTCATTCTCCTTTAATTTTAAATTTAAACGCAAAAAGAGAGAAAAGTTATGGGTTAGTTTGAGCCGCCCAGCTACTTTTCTCTCTTATAATCTCTCACCATTTTCTCCTAACTTATGTCAATTGTCAAGTGGATGTTTATGACAAACCATAATTTCTAGGAATAATATCCCTCTTCACTAGCCATACTAACTTCGTAATACTACTAGATATGGAGGCAAGTTATGAACAAAAGAAATCGTAAATATTTAACACTTCTTATGGCCATCCTAACTATAGGGTGTATGGCTATGACCCTTTTTGCAACAACTGGTGGCAAACGTGTCCGTGTATATTTAACTGATGGTATTAAATATACATTAGACAAAAAAGAAATTCTGCCAAAAACAACAACTATTATTCTCAAGGACAAGGCTTATGCACCTGTAGAGGAACTGGCAAAAGCGCTAGGTTACAATGTAGAAGTAAAAGGTGATGTGATTACCATTACATCTGGCAAACCAATGCCACCAACTCCACCGATTACCAAACCTACACCACCACCAATCACAAAACCTACACCACCGCCTGTTACAAAACCAGAAGGTACTGCAACACTCCCAAAAGCTGAAATCGTAGCTATCAATTTTGCAGACAAAACAGTAAGTGTTTTACCAGCTGGCAAACCAAACCAAGTAAGCAATCTTATCGAGCTCAAACTCTCTGACAAAACTGTTATCACAGATGGCAAAACAAAGAAAATTTACTCTATCAATGATTTAACTACTGGTATGCCAGTAAGTGTGGTACATTCTACAGCTATGACAAAATCTATCCCACCACAAACTGCAGCATATACTATTACTATATTAAAATAATCCTTTAATAGGTCAAAAGGCTATTGGAACTCCCAATAGCCTTTTTATTATGGCTGTGTCAACACTTTATCCCTCTAGCCATATAGCTCAAAATGGTATACAATAAGAAAAATAAACTTTATAGAATGAAGAGTACTAAACTATGTCTACACAATTAGATCGTATGAAACAACTGATCGAACAAAAGAAAACAAAAAATAGCAAAGACAAAAATGGCAAACGCCCTGAGAAATCCTCTATTGCAACACATAAAGGTTTCAACAATAAAAAAGGTGGCGGATTCTTTGATAAATAGCAGTAGAGAGTAATTCACTCTCTACTGCTATTTATTATTTCAACCTTAAGACAGTCCTAACTTCCCTCGCTTTAATAGCGGTACGACTTTCATCCCCACCAAAGCAGTGACCCCGCATACCGTAAGATCTCCTGGCAAACAAATAATTGCGCCACTCCAAAGTGCGGTCCATAATCCGATTGCATTGCCTATGTAAAATGTATTAATCACATATAAGTAAGGTACTCCTATCACATATACAACTATTAGTCCTGTAAATGCCGCCCCAAATAATTTCCAAAAACTAAGCTTTTCACATTTTTGCACCATATAACCTATCACAAAACTAGCCATAACAAACCCTATGATATAGCCAAATGTAGGTCTTAATACATAGCCTATACCACCGCCTCCAGTGAATACCGGCACCCCTGATAATCCTATTAATACATAAGTCAATTGAGAAATACCACCTAATTTACACCCTAATAATATCCCCGCCAAAACCACAAAGAAAAACTGCAATGTAATAGGCACCATAGGGGGTGGCAACGGTATTCTAATAAATGCTCCTATTGCTGTTAATGCTGCAAACAATCCACATAATGCTAATGCTTTTGCTTTCATTTCATAAACATCCTCTCTCCATTTATTTTGTATTCTAGACACTTAATCATGTCTGCAATCACTTCACTTCGATTACAATAATCGCCTGTAATATCACTTAAGGCAATCTGTATCCCATGTTCTATCTGAGTTTCCCTTTTATCATAAATATTAATGCCAATACCTACTACGATGCTTTCTATCCACTCACTCTCTGCTTCTACACTCATCTCTGTCAAGATTCCCGCCACTTTCTTACCGTCAATGCAAACATCACCTAGATAGGATACCGTCACCTCTCTCCCACAAATATTCTCTAATACTTGCCCAACCGCCTCTTGAATCAGTCCTATAAGCTCCCCTTTTTGCTCCCATTTCACAACTGGTCTAAGGAGTACACTCATATAGACACCCTTCCCCTCTGGGGACAAAAATTCCTTTTTCTCTCTAGCCTTTCCTGCTGTCTGCTGCTCACTTGCCACAACACTCCAAGAAGGCGCCCCTTCTAATGCCAATAATTTTAGCCTTTTATTGGTTGAATCTATGGATTTATGCACCTCTAGATTGCCTAGTACATTGCTTGTCCCCAAATGTTCTGAGATTTTCACAATAGACAGGATATCTGAATTAGGATTGAGTCTGTAGCCTTTCTTACGAATAGACTCAATATCATATCCCTCCTCTCTCAAGGCATTAATTGCCTTCCAGATAGCTGTGCGGCTCATACCTAACCCGGTAGCAACCTCCTCTCCTGAAATTATTTCTCCTTTATGCGCTTCAAACAGTTTTAATACTTCATTCTTAGTCATTACACTCACCTCTGTTATTTTCAGAATAATATAGATTTTATTTTTAGTCAACCTATTTTTATTTTTAGGTTAACACATCTCCACTTCCCTACCCATTCCTAGCTGTTCATGTTATAATAAACAAATTCTAATGTATCAAATAAACTATGAGAAATGAGACTTTAAATGAAAAATTTAAAACTTGAAAAACGTATTATTAAAATTGACCGCGATATCGAAGCGCTCAATATTGCCAAAAAATATTTATCTAACGGTGAAGAGATTGAAAGCGTAAAAGTGGAACTTAACAGAGAACGTCAACTCCTTATCTACGACCTCTATGGTGGTGATAGACAAGCACATGCTGAGTGTCTTGAACTGATTACGCCTATGATTGGTCAAGAACTCCTCCAAGGTGCGCAACTTACACTTCTTGATGAAATCAAAGAAATCTTCGGTAGAAGATTCCCTGATGTAAGTAAAAGTAGCAATGGTCTTAACGCATGGTTAACTGAGCTTAACGCATCATGTGATTGGACTCAAAACGAAGGTTCTGATTGGGCAACACTTATTATTACTTCAATCACACCTAAGAAATTCAAATAATCCATCCCAAAAGAGGGAGATAGACACATCCGATGAATGTATCTATCTCCCTCTTCTTTGCCTCATTAGTAGTATCAAATCTTATGATTGTGGAAAACTATTCTTAAATATAATCCAAAAGGAGCCCCCTGATGAAAAATACAAAACACACCACCTCTCCCGTTACAAATCTACCTAATCTCCTAGATACTACACTAGCTAATACTACTGTCTCCTCCGAGCCTAGCGATGGTACATTTATAGGTGATGATGACCTTCACGATGGTTTCTCCGCCAGGGGTACTGTACGCTATGGCGAAGAAACAGATGCCGATGACCTCTAGTATCTAAGAATCAACGACTAGTCTAAATGGATTGAAATCGTTATAATAAAGGTATTAAACTCATTTATAACATCACACAACTAGAGGATATCACCTATGAAAAAGATTTATAACGACGAATTGTTATGCTCCTACCTCAAACAAAGAGAAATCAATAAATTTTTCTCAACAGAAGTACTCTCCCTCTTTGAATTATTCTCCTTCAAAGAAGGGGAATTTATTATTACTGAAGGCTTCTGCTCAGATTATCTGTACTTTATGACAAGTGGAAAAGCCAGAGTCTATGCCTATTCTCCATCAGGTAATATCATGCTCTTATCATTCGCTGAGCCCTTCCAGCTCCTTGGAGAGTCTGCCTCTTTGTGGGGCAAAGAAGCCATTGCTAATGTCCAAGCAGTTACTGATGGGACTTGTATCGGCATATCCCTCTCTAAGTACCGTAATGTCCTTCTAGATGATAGGACTTTTCTAAGACATACCTGTGAGATGCTTGCGAATAAGCTTTATATTTGTAATACAGTATTTGGACGCATCTTCTTAAGTTCTATCGAAAGCCGCCTAGCTTTTTATATTCTTCAGACCTCACACAACAATATGTTTTCTAGTAATCTTACAGAGTGTGCTGAGATTCTCAGTACGAGCTATCGGCATCTCCTAAGAGTACTCAATGCGTTCTGCACCAACGGATTGCTGGAAAAGCAAGGCAAAGACTATTGTATTATAAACTACGATGAACTCAAAAAATTGGCTCATCAAATTGATGAGCCATAAGGTTTGTCTTTATTTTTTGAAATCAACTGTGGTTAATAGTCTGTTTTGGTCTAGCACTTTGATGACCTCCACGTGTAACTGCCCATCTTGAACCTCACAATAATTAAATCCTGAGCGTTCCTCAAATCTTACAATGCCGTTTCCTTCATCTTCACCTGAGAATGATAAATTATCTGCTGTAAAGTACGGTTTATCCGCAAATGTGCCTTGATATGCATGGTGTGTATGGCCACAAAGTATGCCCATCACATTACTCCTCTGTATCATTTGGTAGAAGTCCTCATAATACCCTACAGCTGGGATAGTTGCCTGTTCTGGTATAAGGTGATGATGAAACATCAGGATGACCTTACTGCCTTCTGATTGCTTTAGTGCCTTTTCAAGCCACTCACAATGCGCCTTAGTTAGCACACCCGTCTGCTCCACTTCATCAGAGTTATCTAGTCCTATGATCGTAACATCTTTGATTGTTGTGATTGTATGATAAGGATTGTTTTGCTCCGCTAGCTCCAACCACCCCTCATAGAATGCTTGTTTGATATCATGATTTCCAAGTGTCACTACAAGCGGAATCTCTCCAAATAACACCTCTAATTCAGCTTTAAGCTGCCTATAATCTAATGCATCCCCACACTCTACAAGATCGCCTGTGATGAGCACTGCATCCAATGTATTCACATCAATTCTTTTGAGACCTTGTTTTAACTGCTCAATAGGTGATGTCATATTACCAAAAATCGCATCATAGCCCCTCTCAGCTTTTGGATACTCTCTTAAAAAATGTATATCTGTTAAATGTAAAAATTTCATTTGTATACCTTCCTCAAAATCTGTTTATGATTTCTTTTTCTTTCTCATAGAATGTAGACTAAACAAGATTAGGGCAACAATCGTTGCAATATAAGGTATAGATGCTGTAATTTGTGTTTTGAGAGAAGTATTTTGAAGGGCATTCCCTACTGCTTGAGAGATACCAAAGAATACACTTGATAAAAGTACACCTAATGGATGAGACTGTCCTAAATTATTAGCAGCTAGGGCAATATAACCTCTTCCTGATGTGATATTTTGAATAAATAATGTTACTGTACTCATAGAAAGTAAGCATCCACCAAGTCCACTTAAAATACCTGATAGTGTAATCGTTAGGAACTGATAACGCTCTACAGGTGTCCCAAGACTTTTTGCAGCCTCTTCATTTATGCCTACTGCTCTTAATCTAAAACCTAATACTGTCTTATAGAGGAAAATATACATCCCTATTGCGATTACAAAAGCCAAATAATCAATAACTGTTAAGTTTGATAACATAGTCCCTACAAATGGGATGTCTTCAACAAAAGGAATATTCACCTTTGGAAGACTGACTAAACTTGGGTCTGAAAATACCCCTTTGGTATTAAAGATCAAATAAAGTAAATAGGTGGTGACACCTGTCATCATCGTATTTACAGCCATACCCACTACAACTGCAGATGCTTTAAGTTTAATCACACAAAAACCTACAAGTCCTGATACCACCATACTACTGACAATCCCTGCTAGGACAGATAAAAACACGCTTCCTGTAAAATAATTGGCTACAATACTAAAGAAAGCACCCGTCATCATCGTTCCTTCCATAGCAATATTAAATATTTTAACTTTGCTACAAATTGCTGCTGCTAATGTTACAAGCAAAATAGGCGTTGTCATTCGAATAGTTGAGTTCGCAATAACCGCTAAGTAATCTAAGTTAAATTCCATCTTATTTTACCTCCTTATTCTTCGCCTTATTTTTAGCAGAAGCTTTTTTTGAGAATTTAAATGCAAATTTGGCTGTTATGAGTAATGTGATAATCCCTTGTATAATGACTGTAACCTCACTTGGAACACCCATACTACGTTCAATAGTACTTCCACCTGTTGTAAGTCCCGCTAGGAATATGGCACTGACCAAAATCCCTATTGGATGGTTGCTAGACATAAGCGATGCTATAATCCCACTCCATGCATATCCTGGAGAAGTAATCATGCCATCTACATAACGATAACGAGTCCCTAGTACTTCACACGCCCCGCCAAGACCTGCTAATGCACCACTAAGAAGTAGGACATAATACATCATACGACTACTTTTAATACCACCATAGTTTGCAAATTGTGGATTCAATCCACCCATTCTTGCTTTATATCCAAATGTTGTTTTCTTCATAACAAAATAAATCAAAAGTACTGCTAGAACTGCTATTACAAAGCCCCAGTGAACGGTGTAGCCTTTCATGAGCTTTGGTAAGATAGAATCTTTAATAAGCTGTGTCTGAATGGCTGAAGAATCCATACCTAGAGGGTCTTTCACCACATATGATGTGAGATAAGATGCTATGTAGTCGGCTACGTAATTGAGCATTAATGTGATGATTAATAAGTAGAGCTCAAACTTCTCACTAATCCAAATTGAAAGCAGTGAGTATCCCATACCTGCTACTATACCTGCAAGTAATGAAACAATAACCACTACAAAGCTTGGCCCTGGGCAGCTAATTGCAACAATAGATGTTACCATAGCTCCAATAACCATTTGCCCTGCTGCTCCAAGACTAGGGTATCCTGAGCCCCAAGCAAGCGCACCTGCAAGACCTGCAAATATAATAGGTGTTGCTCTTGTTAATGTTGTTGTTAAATAATACGTTGATCCAAAACCACCTACTAATAATCCTCTTATAGCTTCAAAGGGATTGAATCCAGATAATGCAATCACTATCCCCCCAATAAAAAGACCTATTAATGTTGCAATTAAAGGAAGTTTTAAGGCTTTAAGCGTTTTCATGTTTTTTCCCTCCTAGCATATACATCCCAAGCTCTTTTTCATCTACCTCAGACTTTTTAAACTCGCCATTGATTTGTCCGTCATAAATAACATAAATACGGTCACTCAAACTCATAATTTCGCTAAGTTCTGATGAAACCAATAAGATGCCATCACCCTTATCTCTCTTTTCAACTAATCTATCATGGATAAACTCCATGGCACCGATATCAATACCCCTTGTCGGTTCACAGGCAATTAAGATAGGCGTATTACGTGTAATCTCACGAGCTGCAATAAGTTTTTGGGCGTTCCCACCTGATAGTCCTTTGATTTGTTGATAAGCTGAACCCACTTTAACTTTGTACTCTTTGATAAGGTCTAGAGCGTGTTCTTGTACTGCTTTGAGGTTTAATATCCCTCGCCTAGAAAATTTCGGCTCATCTTCATAGCCAATCAATGCATTCTCAATAAGCGAAGCTTCTTTTGCACTTCCCCAGACATAACGGTCTTCTGGAATATGTGCAATCCCTGCTTCTCTAATTTCAAAAACTTGTTTATTCGTAATATCCTGTCCTTTAATATGTACGTGTCCACTATTAGATTTTTGAAGCCCTGTGATACATCTAATCAGCTCAGATTGTCCGTTTCCAGATACCCCTGCAATCCCTACAATCTCACCACTTCTTACTTGAAGATTAATACGGTCTAGAATAGGTTTTAGGCTTCCATCTGTTAGGACTAAGTCCTTTACATCTAACAAGCATTCACCTGCCTGCTTTTCTTCTATCTGTCTTGTGAGAATCTGTCTCCCAATCATTGCTTCTGATAGTTTCTCTGGATTGGTATCGGTCTTTAGCATCTCATCTACTACCACACCGGTACGCATAACCACGATGCGGTCTGCTACCTCCATAACCTCATCTAACTTATGGGTAATGATAATAAGACTTTTGCCCAGAGCCGCTAAGTTCTTCATCGTCTTGAGAAGCTCTGCCACTTCACCAGGCGTAAGTACTGCTGATGGTTCATCAAATATAATAATATCTGCATCTTGATAGAGTACTTTCAAAATTTCCACTCGCTGTTGTAACCCAACAGAGCAATCTTTGATGATTGCTTTTGCATCCACACCAAGACCATATTTTTTCGAGAGGCCTTCTACAACTTTTATATTTGCTTGTTCATCATAAAATAAGCCTTTACGTGCCTCATTCTTATAAACAATATTTTCAGCAACTGTCATAGATTCAAAAAGCATAAAGTGCTGCTGAATCATCCCTATACCATGAGCCATGGCGTCTGACGGATTATGAAAAACTACTTTTTTGCCATCAAGATGAATACTCCCTGAGTCTGGTTTTTGAAGGCCATAGAGGATTTTCATAATGGTTGATTTCCCAGCCCCATTCTCTCCAACAATCGCAAGGATTTCACCCTTATTGAGATTGATATTGACATCATTATTAGCTATAACATTATCATACGTCTTGGTAATATGCTTCATTTCTAAGAGCACTGTCACATACCTACTTTCTCTAAGATATAATGATATCCAACTATGATGATCACAGTTGGATATTAGTATTAGTTATTTGATTCTTCTGGTGCTACAATAACAAGTTCACCTGAGATAATCTTGTCTGCTGCCGCTTTTCCTGCTGCAATTGCTTCTTCTGTCATAATCTCTGTATTAACGAAGTTTGCTGTTTCTGTTGTTACATTTACAACACCAAATGCATTTTCTTTGATTCCAAGAATTTGCATTCCACCTACTAATGAATCATTTAAGAAATCATTGATAATATTCTCTACACACACTGCTGTATTTTTAAGTAATCCACCTACAATATATGGATTATCCTGTGTTGTTTGGTCAATACTTAACCCTGTTGTATAAATAGGTGTTCCTTTTTTAGCAAGCTCC
The DNA here is from genome assembly GCA_051647765.1 of Cellulosilyticaceae bacterium. Taxonomy (GTDB): domain Bacteria; phylum Bacillota; class Clostridia; order Lachnospirales; family Cellulosilyticaceae; genus JBOFEH01. Next base: position 9,859 of record JBOFEH010000121.1, read on the forward strand.
ATAGCTGCTTGGTAAATCCCCGTGTTTGCACTTGCAGAAATACCACCCATGATAAAGTTTGCACCTGCTGCTTTTTGTTGCATTGCATACTCATAAGCTAAGTTTGTGTCACTATATGAGTTCACATAGTTATAGATAAATTTAGCTTCTGGATTAACCGATTTCACACCTTCTGAGAACCCATAACGGTATTTAAAAGTTCCTTGATTTTGGAATGATGCGATGTATCCATATACATTCTCATTTGGGAACGCTGTTCCAATCATTGTTCCAAGTACATATGCACCTTCTGTTTCATTAAATCCAATGCTTGTTACTTTATCACTTGGTGCTACTGTATCAATAACTGCATATTTGATATCTGGATTTTCTTCTGCTGCTTGGCTAAATGGATCCGCTGCCTGCCAGCCAATACCAATTACAAGATTGTACCCTTCATTAGATGCTGCTCTTGTATTCTCTTCCCACTGTGCAGTATCTAAACATTCCATAGATGTCCATTCAAATCCATGAATTTCTGCCATTTCTTTTACTTTGTTGTATGCTTGTAAAATAAATTGCTCAGTACCAATTGTATCTGAAATTAAAGCCACTTTTAACTTTGATGAATCACCAGTAGTTTCTGCACCGCCCACTTGCTCCGCTCCGCCACAACCAACTAATGTTGATAACATCATAACAACAGATAGTATACATACGATTAACTTTTTCATAGTTCCCTCCCGGATATGTTTTTCATAGCCCTATTGTAACAATAGTTCCATTTCCTAATATGACAAATGTCACAAAAAATGGCCTTTTTTGCATATTTAACACGTTTTTTACATACATTTTTTATTTTTTATCAAATAATGTTAGCTTTTTATATTTTAGGCCTTCTATCATGATACGCTATCCAACCTTAATTCTCCATATTTCCCGGGTAAATACCATATTTTTACACCTTATTCCCCGTCAATAAACAAAAATAAGCCCACCTTATCGTGTGGACTTATCCTTTATACCTACTTATTGACCATAAATACTTAAATCTGCACTATCAATCGTTTTATAAATCTCTGTTTCATCAATTCCCATAAACACAAGGACATACTCTATATTTCCCACACTTCGCTGTGCAATCACGCCCCCATCTTCACTAAACAACGTATACACATCCCCTTGTGCATTGGTATATTCCTTAGCATATACCCCATCAGTGGTTACAATTGAAGTAACATCTTGTTTCATATCTTCTTTAATAACTGTAACGCCAAAACGTCTGCCCTCATCTTCCTTGTCACTATAGGTGGTATACACATTGTCTTTTCTCCCAAATGACTCATGGGCTATTGTTTCTACATAAATATCAGCATCCTGTACTAATCCTTCTGGAATATAGCCCGGAACAACAATATCTATATTGAGCGCTTCTTTGACCTCTTCAAAACTTCCAAAGTTGCTTCTTTGTGAGTTTATGGTATTCTCACAAGATGCCTCTACTGTCCCATAACTCTGGGCTGCTTCATCAGCTAATTGCTTCGCCTCTGTGTCGGCTAATTTCATATCTGTTGTCTTGATAAATGTAGATGTCTTCTCTCCAAAGAAGCTAAATGTCTTGTAAAGACCTGTTGCATAAATTGTTCCCCCACTTATTGCTAATGCACAGAGCACTCCAGCTACAGCTGTTCCCCATTTTTTATAACCACTTTTCATCTCATTATTCCCCTTTCTACTTTTCATCATGATTTTTTTGGCAAAAAACTTGCTATCTTCTATTTGTAAAGCGTCATCTTCTATCCCATCTAATGCCACAAGTTGTGCTTCTATTTGTTCTAAGTCCATCCTATCAATTGCTTCATCTAAGGCTTTTGTTACCTCTTTTGATTGCATCTTGGTAACCTCCTTTATTTATTTTGAATTGAGCTCATATCCATTCATTACTACCATGTCTTACTTTGTATTTTGTAACACTTTAGGCAAAGTTTTCTTTTGCTACCTGTGATGCAATACTTTTAATCTCCCGTCTAAGCCGCACAAACTTCATCCTTAGACTTACTTCACTTACACCTAACACTTGGGCAATCTCTCGATACGTCTTACCCTCTATATAATACATACGGTATAACAACTGTTTCTCCTTTGAAATACCGGCCATGACGACATCTACATACTGGGATTCATCAATCTTCCCGTCTTCTATCATTTCCCATTCACTATATGTATCCCTGCTAGAGCCCCCTTCAATTTCCTCATTTAAGGGTTGCTCTACTCTATTTTTTCTCATTACTTTTCGTTTATAGTTAGCCGCCGCAAACTTAGCCGTCTGAAAAATAAATCCTACACTATTTTCATGGTTTTCGACTTCCTCTATCCGCCTATAAACGACCATAAATACTTCCTGTGCCAAATCATTAGCCGCTTCTATATCTCCAATTGTATAATAAAGATATTTCACCACACTTTTATGGTACTGCTCACATAAATCTATAAACAGTTTATCTAATCGTTTTTTATGATTATCAAACACGTATATCCCCCCTCTACTATACTCATGTCTCTTTACAATCAATGTAACATATTTTTTAGAATTTTTTTAAATGTTTTTAGGGACGTCAAAAAAAGACACCCTCTCTAGAGAATGTCTTCACCCATTTTATACTCTTCCTAATCCTTTATGGTTCCAAAAAAGGTCTATCTAAAGCATGTTCCAATGCATTATTCTGCCTTAGCATATTATCCCAATCTCGGTTCATTAACCCCAATTTTTTTAGTATCCTAAGCATGGCGAGCTCCAATCTACTAAACTTATAAGGCTTTGCCAATGTCTCTGTAATCCCCTCATCAAAGCCCCTTGTCTGCTCGAATATATGTCCTAATTCTGCTAACATCTTGTAGAGTTTTTTGAATCGCTCAGGTTCTCTATAGACAAATGCGGCGCCTCCTCTTACCACTGTTCCCAAATACTGATAGTTTAGCCTCTTAGCAAGGCTCTCACAATAATCTACAATATATTTCTCATGGGCACTCTCTGGAAATCCTGCCTGTATGATAAATCCTATCGCTTGATGATTAGAAGTTGCTGTCTCCATATGTTCTATGAGTTTCATCACACCACTTGGCATAGCATGAATATATAGTGGCATGACAATCAGCACCGTATCAAACTTCTTGATATATTGTCCTAGTACTTCTGGTTTTTCTTTGGCAATGCACCTCACCTCATAATCACCTGTCATCCTCGAAGTAAAGTGACTAATAAAAATATGTGAATTACCTGTCTTATGATCTGCCTTAGGTGATCCATTCAAAATAAGTAGCTTCATTTGGCATCCCTCCACTCTATGTCCCTACACTGCTGAATAGGCTTAATAATCATGAGCTTTGAATGAAACTGATAAAAAGTACGCTGAATATAGTTTTCAAAAATCTCTCTTTCTCTCTCCGTCTCAAACTCCCCATCATAATAAAACGCAATATCTGGATAATGATCATACCTTGTTTCATGCATACATTCTTCTGTTTTCACCGAAATATACGGCAAGTACAGTGGGAGCATCCTATCAAAGAGAG
>JBOFEH010000122.1:0-2096 GCA_051647765.1 Cellulosilyticaceae bacterium
TAGACGCTTATTTTGAAGCCTATCAGTTTAATAAAATTTATGAGCTTTTTGATGACCAGTATAGAACCTATGGCTATGAAAAGGGCGCAGAGGTAACCATTAAAATGTTTTGTATCGACCCTTCAGTAGTTGTTAAAAAAATGATAGACACTTACAAAAGCACTATCTTTTTCTCAGCAACATTGCTGCCTATCGACTATTATAAAGAGATGTTAGGAGGACAAGATACGTTAGCGATTGGATTAGACTCTCCTTTTGATAGTAGGAGGACGAAACGGTTGCTAACTAGGGATGTATCCACAAGATATAAACACAGAAACAAGAGTTATTCACAAATAATCCACTATATCCACAATTTATCTGTGGACAAAGTGGGTAACTATATGATTTTCTTCCCATCTTATGAGTATATGACCACGGTTTATCAACAATTCGTGGTAAAATATCCACAAGTAGAGGCGCTCTTGCAAGAAAATGAGATGGATGAGGCGAGTAGAGAAGCTTTTTTGAGAAGATTTGAGAGTAATCCCCACAAGACGTTGATTGGGTTTTGTGTATTAGGGGGGATCTTTTCTGAGGGAATTGACCTCACTGGAGATAGATTGATAGGTGTCATGATTGTTGGGGTGGGTATTCCTAAGATTGGTGTGGAGAGAGATTTGATTAAGCATTATTTCGATGACAAGAATAAAGACGGTTATCATTATGCTTACACCTATCCTGGGATGAATAAAGTATTTCAGGCTATAGGCCGATTGGTGCGAACGGAAGAGGATGAGGGGGTTATATTGCTAGTAGATGACAGATACCAAACACCACTTTATCAGGACTTATTCCCCCATTCTTTTTATCCTATGACGTTGATTAGTGAAAGTCAGCTGTTAGGAGAAGTAAGAGATTTTTGGTTCACTAATGGTGAAGTGTAGTATATAATCATAAATAACGAGGATGATTAGACAACAAAGGAGCAAACAATATGATGCATAAACCTAAAGTGTGTATTATTTTTACCGGTGGAACAATCTCTATGACAGTAGATGAAACAATTGGAGCGGCAATCCCGACTTTGTCTGGGGAGCAGATTTTGTCAATGGTTTCTAATATAGATAAAATAGCTGATATAGAAGTGGTTAATTTTTGTGAGATACCAGGACCACATATGAGTGTGGACAAGTTACTCGAGCTTAAGAAACTTGTGAAGGAGCAATTAGACCGTACAGATGTTACTGGTGTTATTGTAACTCATGGAACAGATACCTTAGAGGAGACGGCCTATTTCTTAGATTTAACTTTAAGACACCATAAGCCTTTGGTAGTGGTAGGTGCAATGCGTAATAGCTCTGAGCTTGGATATGATGGGTCAAGTAATCTTGCAGCGGCAGTCTGTACGGCTATTTCACCTAAGGCAGTGGATAAGGGTGTATTAGTTGTCCTTAATAATGAGGTTAATATTGCAGCAGAGGTTACTAAGACCAATACGTTATCACTCAATACATTCCAGTCACCGTATGGGCCCCTTGGAATTATTGATACCAATGATTTGATTGTATACCGTAATATTGCCTATAGACAACATATTGATACAGACTACGTAGAGCGTCATGTTGACCTTATTAAAGCAGCACTTGATATGGATGATCGGTTTATTAGATTTTCTGTAGACTCAGGTGTCAAAGGAATCGTTGTGGAGGCGCTGGGTAGAGGCAACTTACCTGTAAAGATGTTAGAGGGTGTTAAGTATGCATTATCAAAAGGTGTGATTGTAGTCATTGTATCAAGATGTAGTTCGGGTCGTGTATTTGAGTCTTATGGTTATGAAGGTGGTGGCAAGGAACTTTCGGACTTAGGTGCGATTATGGGCGGAGAAATGAGGGGGCCTAAAGCCAGACTCAAACTGATGTTAGCACTTGGTAAGACGACAGAGCTTGAAGAGATTAAGAAAATCTTTAGAGAAGAGAGTTGTATTTTATAAAGAAAAGAGGCGTTTTATGGATTTGAAGCAATACAATCAGCAAATTCCTGAGGATGCACTCCGTATTATTCATCAATTAGAGGAAGCGGGATACGAGGCATACGTTGTAGGTGGCTGTGTAAGA
>JBOFEH010000123.1:0-13069 GCA_051647765.1 Cellulosilyticaceae bacterium
ATAATGAGGTTGACATATGCTGATGGATATGCTATATTAAACAAGTGTTTTAGCCGCACGAAGAGGTTATAAACTCATAGAGTACCGTATTCGGCGAGTTTTCGGAATAAGGAGGTGTACACATGTACGCAATTATTGAAACTGGTGGAAAGCAATACAAAGTTGAAGTTGGTTCATGTATCAAAGTTGAGAAATTAAACATTGCTGCTGGAGAATCAATCGTATTTGATAGAGTATTAGCTGTTTCTAAAGATGACGCGCTTACAGTGGGTAGCCCAGTTATTGCTGGTGTTACAGTTAAAGCTGATGTTGTAGAAGAAGGCAAAAACAAAAAAGTTATTGTTTACAAATACAAAGCTAAAAAAACTTACCACAAAAAGCAAGGACATCGTCAACCATTCACAAAAGTTAAAATTACAGCTATCGAAGCTTAATTCTTATGATTTGTGTAGACTTGTTTTTTAAAAAAGACTTGTTGTGGAAATTAAATGTAGCAGGACATGCTGGTTATGCCGAGTCAGGTTCAGATATTGTTTGTTCCGCAGTAAGCATCTTAGTCTTCAATACGATTAATTCTATTGAAGCATTTACCGAAGAAAAAATCTCTATCAATGGTCTCAATCGCCAAGATGGAGTAATCGACTGCAGTTTTCCTCAAAGAAAACAAGGACATGAGAACAAAGAGTGTACGTTACTTCTTAACAGTATGACTTTGGGCTTACAAACGATTGAACAAATGTACGGAGAATACATCAAAATAAATCATATCAAATAAAAACGATTAAAACTTGGGAGGTGAATTAAATGTTACGTTTTGACCTTCAGTTTTTTGCTCATAAAAAAGGAGTAGGATCAACAAAAAATGGTCGTGACTCTGAATCTAAACGCTTAGGTGCAAAAAGAGCAGATGGACAATTTGTAAAAGCTGGTAATATCTTATACCGTCAAAGAGGAACTAAAATCCATCCTGGAGTAAATGTTGGACGCGGTGGCGACGATACTTTATTCGCATTAGTAGATGGTAAAGTGAAATTTGAGCGTAAAGGTAGAGACAAAAAACAAGTTTCTGTATATCCAGTAGCTCAAGAAGCTTAATATAACACAAGAAGGTTTCAACGTCTGTTGGAACCTTCTTTTTGTATAACCTGTTAAAATCTCGCAGAATGTTAATACTAATATACAGATGATAATGAAAGGAGTGATTGAATGTTCGTAGATAAAGTTAAGATATTCTTGAAGTCTGGTAAAGGTGGCGATGGCCATGTTTCGTTTAGGAGAGAGAAATACGTACCTAATGGTGGTCCAGATGGTGGAGATGGTGGTCGTGGAGGCCATGTCATTTTTGAAGTAGACCCGGGAATGAACACTTTAATGAAGTTTAGACATAATAGACATTATAAAGCTGATAATGGGGACAATGGTAGTAAGAAACGTTGTCATGGTAAAGATGGTAGTGATATGATTATCAAAGTGCCACAAGGAACCATTATTAGAGAGGCAGAGTCTGGCCAAATCATTGCGGATTTACACCAAATTGGTGAGAAGCAAATTATATTTAGAGGTGGTAGAGGTGGTAAAGGTAACCAGCATTTTGCAACGCCTACACGACAAGCACCTCAATATGCAGAAAAAGGACAATCTGCTAAGGAATATTGGGTTATTCTTGAGCTTAAAATGATTGCAGATGTTGGTTTAGTAGGATACCCTAATGTTGGGAAATCAACACTATTATCAATGGTGAGTAATGCACAGCCTAAAATTGCAAACTACCATTTCACCACATTAGCACCAAATTTAGGGGTAGTATCTAATAATTATGGCAAACAATTTGTTATGGCAGATATCCCAGGATTAATTGAAGGGGCATCAGAGGGTGTAGGTTTAGGACATGATTTCTTACGCCATGTAGAACGTACCAAGGTACTTGTTCATGTGGTGGATGCATCAGGTTCAGAAGGCCGTGATCCAGTGGCAGATATTTATGCAATCAGCCAAGAAATTAATAAATATAATCCTAATATTCTTGTGGAAAAACCACAGGTTATTGCAGCAAACAAAATGGATGTGGAGGGATCAGAAGAGAACCTTGAACGATTAAAGGCAGAGTTCGAACCAAAAGGTCTTCGTGTTATTCCAATTTCTGCAGCTGCAAATGATAATTTACAAGAACTTCTCAAAGAGGTAGCAGAGTTACTTGCTACAGTACCAAATGAAGTAATTATCTTTGAACCAGACTTTGTGGAAGCATTTGAAGATAAAAATTCACCATTTACTATTGAAGAAGTTGAAGAAGGCTACTTCGTGGTTGAAGGTGTTGGTGTTGAGAAGATGATCGGATATACTTCACTAGATAGTGAAAAAGGATTTGCATTCTTCCAAAAATACCTTCGTGAAAAAGGTATTATTGAGGCACTTGAAGAAGCAGGTATTGAAGAAGGTAATACAGTTAAAATTTACGACTTAGAATTTGAGTATTTCAAATAGAGGAGAGAAAAATGCAAAACATTACAAGTAAACAAAGATCTTATTTAAAATCTTTAGCACAAAAGGTTGATCCAATTTTCCAAATTGGTAAAAATGGTTTAACGCCTGAATTAACAGAGGCGGTTATTGAGGCGTTCGAAGCAAGGGAGCTTATTAAACTTAGTGTATTACAAAATTGTCTTGAGGACCCTAAAGAGATTTGTACAGTGCTTAGTGAACGTAGTCATTCTATCGCAGTACAAGTTATCGGTAAAAAAATTGTACTTTATAAACCATCTAAGAAAAATCCTAAAATCATTTTACCAGCATAATATTATGACACAATAACTTGGCACGCTATTTGAATCAAATAGCGTGTTAAAGTATATAAAGGGATGTAATTTTTTTTTGAAGAGAAGAAATTGACAAAAGGAGAGTTATTGCTATGAAAGAGCAAAGACAATCTATTAAGAAATTAGCCATTATGGGAGGTACTTTTGATCCCATACATATGGGACATCTTGTAACGGCAGAGGCTGTTAGGCATGAATTTGATATTGATGAAGTATTATTTATACCAACGGGTAATCCCCCACATAAGGCTAATTTTAATATTACATCAGCTGAACAACGTTACTTGATGACAGTACTTGCCACTGCGACTAATCCACATTTTAAAGTATCTCGTATGGAGATTGATCGTGAAGGAACGACATATACTATTGATACAGTCAAAGAACTCAAAAAAATATATGGTAAAGAAGTAAAACTTTATTTTATAACAGGTGCAGATGCTATTCATGAAATTTTGACATGGAAAGAGCCTGAATCACTTCTTCAAATTTGTACTTTTATTGCAGTTACTAGACCAGGATACAAAAAAGAGTATTTATTACAACAAGTTGAAGAGTTAAGACTTAATTATCAAGGGAGTATTAAGTTTTTAGAGGTTCCGGCCTTAGCGATTTCATCTTCTGATATTAGGGGACGTGTCGCACAATCTAATCCTATTCGTTATCTCGTTACTGAAGCAGTAGAGAACTATATTAACAAATATGAGCTTTATACAAAGCAAGTATCTTTTGCTGAAGAGATGATGCAACAGATGAAGCACTATGTGGAGGGACGCTTATCGCCGAAACGTTATGCACATACAAAAGGGGTTGTTGAAATGGCCCTGGAACTTGCAAAGCTACATGGGGTTAGTACAGATAAAGTTTTTGTTGCTGCGTTATTCCATGATATTGCCAAACAGTTAAGTCAAGAGGAGCAATTAGCACTATGTCATGAGATGGCACTTGCACTAGATAGTTTTGAAAAAGAACACCTGGATTTGGCTCATGGAAAAGTGGGAGCAGCGCTCTTAGAAAGGGATTGGCATATCCATGACTTTGAAATATTAGATAGTATACGCTACCATACTGTGGGGAGATTAGGCATGAATGATTTAGAAAAAATTATTTATATTGCTGATATGATTGAATTAGGGCGTAAACCGTATCCGGCAATGGATAAGATTAGACGTTTGGCCAAGGTTGATCTTAATAAGGCTATGTATGAGGCGTTATGCGCATCCAAGCATTATGTGACCAGTGTATTAAAGCAAGAGGTTCATCCTAATACAGATGTACTCATTAAAGACTATCAAAAATATATTCAGGACAATGAATAGGGGAGTGGTGGGGTCGTGTATAATCAAGAAGTCTGGGCATTAGCTCAAAAGTTATATGATGTTATTAAACAGAAAAAAACAGAGAATGTTGAGATTATAGATGTGCATGAGATTACATCTATAGCAGATGTTTTTTTAATCGTAACAGTATCTAATACCAGAATGTCTAAAGCATTGGCTGATGAGATAGAGTTTAAGATGCAAAGAGATGATGGGATTGTTGTAGAGCAAAAAGAAGGATATGATTCGGCTGTTTGGATTTTATTAGATTATGGACATGTTCTTGTGCATATCTTGCATACGGAAGCAGCAGAATTTTATAGGTTAGACCGCTTATGGGGAGATGGTTACGCCATTACATTTGAACATTAAAATAGGGATATTGCCTACTAGGCAATATCCCTATTTTAATGTTTTGCTAAAGCGCATTTTTTTGTGTTTAAATTTTGGTTTTCGTGGTCGTTTAATAAAGAATACTATAATGAGTACGATAGCTGTTATGCCGAATAGTGTCCAGCCACTGATGTGGAGGGAGAATGGCACTTTCTTACCAGAAGGAGCTGTTATTTTTTGAGGAGCTGGTTTGAAAGTAATGTGAGATGCAACCAATTCATTCTCTGCAATAAGTTTATTGTTATAAGAATAGGTTATTTTCCCTAATAAGGCGCCTTCTTTGGTGTTTAAGTCAAGATACTCAGGTAAATCAAGAGTTGTTTGAAGTTCTCGTGCTTTCACTGATTTGGGTGCTAAGACGGATTGATCATTGACTACACTAATCTCACAGGTGCCTGCTTCATAAAGTTTGCCACTTTTTACACTATACATAGGAAGTGTAAGAAGGACATCGCCACGTTTGTGTAATGCTAAAGGCTGATAGTTATCAAATCCGAAGTCTAATAGTGCAGCGGTATCTTGATAGATGGATTGTTTTTCACCTTTTAAAATAACAGCAATAAGGTCGATATCACCACGTCTTGCAACTGTAACAAGTGTATTTCTAGCTTGGTCAGTATAGCCTGTTTTGCCACCGATAACATCTTGGCGATATATTTTACTATCACGAAGTTTGTTAAGCATTTTATGATCTTGAGATAAGTAACGAATTTCGTTAGATTTATTAGTAGGTGGTATTTGATAAGTTGGGGTTTGCATAATGTCTAAGAAATAATCGTTATTATAAACTGCTTTGGTAATCAAAGCCATGTCATAAGCAGTTGTATAGTGATTGTCATCATGTAAGCCGTGTGGATTCAGGAAGTTAGTGTTCTGAGCCCCAAGCTCTTTGGCTTTCTTAGTCATTTTGAGAGCGAACTGATCAATGGAACCACTTATTTTCTCTGCTAAACCATTTGCCACCTCGTTACCGGACATTAAGAGTAAGCCGTGTAAAGCTTGGTCCACTGTAATTTGTTCACCTACATAAATACCGATACGGCTACAATTCCATTCAATACCATGAACAGCTTCTTGAGAAAAAGAAACAATATCAGTAGGCTTAAGATTCTCAATGGCTAAAAGAGCAGTCATAAGCTTTGTAATACTTGCGGGATAATTCTTTTCATAAGCATTTTTTTCGTATAAAATCTCACCAGTTTTAGCATCCATCAAAATAGCACTACCAGCTTGGATTTGAGGAGCAGTTGATGATTCCGTATCAGGAGCTGCATAGCTTATCCAAGGTAGTGCTGTGATTAGACAAATAACTAATAACAAGGATAAGTTCCGATTCATTACATTTTTTTTCATAAGTAAAAACTTCTCCTTTCAATTAGTCTTAGTATATCAGAGATTATTAAAAATAGTAAAGATAAACATGTCTAATTTGTGAAAAATATGTTAAGACTTTGTACTAGAGGTGATTTTGTGATAAAATTAATAAATCAGTACAAAGTAGTGGCTCTCATTATATTGTTAATAATTGTAAATTTTTTATTCATATTTGGACAAAAATTATTTTCCAATGACCACATTTTTGAAAATGGATGGACAGAAGAGCAATTTGTAGCAAGTTCTACACCTTCCCAAACGGTACAGGAAACACTATCAGAGACTTCTAGTATGTTGGTAGATAGTACACCTGTTACGACATTTCCAGTATTTATATGTGGTGAGATTAAACATCCGGGAGTATATTATGTAACAGACCCCGTGGTTATAGATGATATTGTGAAATTAGCTGGAGGCTTTACAGATTTAGCAGATCCGAATGTGGTTAATTTAGCAATGAGACTGAAAGGAAATGAAAAAATATATATACCACAGGTAGGAGAGGCTGTTACTCAAACACTAATGGAAGAACCTGTAAGTGATGGCTTATCAGGAGCATCTGATTTTATAAATATTAATACAGCAAATCAAGACACATTAGAAACATTACCAGGGATAGGTGCGGCAAAGGCACAACAAATTATTAAACATAGGGAGACGAAAGGTGATTTTAAGACAATAGATGCATTACAAGATGTTTCGGGTATAGGTGTCAAAACATTTGAAGGACTCAAGCATCTTATTACAATAGAGTAGGAGGAAAATAATGAACAGCAGAGTATTGGTAGTAGATGATGAAAAATTAATTGTTAAAGGTATTAAGTTTAGTTTGGAGCAAGAAGGGTGGGAAGTGGCAGCCGCCTATGATGGTGAGGAAGCGCTTAATCTTGTGAAAACAGGGCAGTATGATGTGATGATTTTGGATGTGATGCTTCCTAAATATAACGGGCTTGAAGTTTGTCAATTTGTAAGAGAATTTTCCAATATCCCAATTATTATGCTCACTGCAAAAGGTGAAGATATGGATAAAATAATGGGGTTAGAGTATGGTGCAGATGACTATGTGACCAAACCTTTCAATATCTTAGAATTAAAAGCACGTATCAAAGCGATTTTGAGACGTTCAAACCATGTGGACAAAGAGCAGAATAAAAAAATAATTGAGGTGGGTGAGTTACGCCTAGAAGTAACAAGTAGACGTGTCTTTTTGAGAAATCAAGAGGTGAATTTGACTGCAAAAGAGTTTGATATGTTAGAGCTTTTTGCCACACATCCAGGTAAGGTCTATAATAGGGATCAATTATTAGATACGATTTGGGGACATGATTATCCAGGAGATGTGAGAACTGTGGATGTGCATGTAAGACGATTGAGAGAAAAAATAGAGCCTAATCCAGGGCAGCCAGAATATATTCATACTAAGTGGGGGGTAGGTTATTATTTTAAAGATTAAGATGAAGTGGTTCCATAGTCTAAGATGGAGACTTTTTGTCTTGTTTTTTCTAGTAAGTTTTGTGCCACTGATGTTTTTTGCACCCATCTTATTAGGGCGAATGGAAACATACTATATTCAAAAGAGTGAAGAAGATTGGCTTAGAGAAGCTAATAGCATAGCGCGCCAGATTGCAGAAGGAGGCTATTTGAAAGATGATAGTAACTCACAGTTTTTCATGTCCCTCATTCGTGATATGGGTAAAGAAAAAGATTTTGATACCCGTATTATTGTTGTTGATCAATTGGGTTATGTTATTGCAGACTCAAGTATGACGGATTTACATCGTACAGTGATGAATAAACAAGTCTTTGAAGCACTAGGTAAAAAAGATAGTGCAAAACGATATAGTTTAGATGATCAGAAAATTATGAGTGCAGTGGTATCTGTCGTGGACAAAAACAATGAAAATGACATACTAGGTGCTGTTATTATCTCAGCGGATATCAGGGATATTTATGAATTTCTCGATGACATGGGTAATCAAATCTATTTGCTTTCTTTAGTAACCAGCCTATTAATTGGTTTGTTAAGCTTTTTTACCTCTTCATTTATTACAAGACCACTTAAAATTCTGATGAAGTTTGTTCAGAAAATTACCAACGGACAATTAGACCAAAAAATAGATGTCAAAGGGAAAGATGAAGTTGCAGAGCTAGGAAATGCTTTTAACCACATGGCAGAGCAGTTACAACGTGTGGAGCATTCTAGACAAGAATTTGTCTCTAATGTGTCTCATGAACTTAAAACACCACTATCTTCTATTAAAGTGTTGACTGAATCCCTTATTTTCCAAGAGAATGTACCCGTAGAAATGTATCAAGAATTCTTTGGAGACATTAATTCAGAGGTGGACCGTCTTAATAGTATTATTTCTGATTTGCTCACTTTGGTAAGATTAGATCGTACAGAGATACCGATGAATATCACATATACCAATCTTAATGATATGACACAGTCTATTTTGAAGCGGTTGATACCATTAGCCAAGCGAAAAGATATTAAGTTGATCTATCAAAGTCATAAAGAAATATGGGTAGAGATTGATGAGGTCAAGCTCACACTAGCCATTTCTAATCTGATTGAAAATGCTATCAAGTATACACCTGAGGGTGGTGAGGTGAAGGTGATATTACAAAGTGACCTTCAAGATGTCTTTGTAACAGTTCAAGATACAGGTATTGGTATTGCCAAGGATGAACAGTCTAAAATATTTGAGAGGTTTTATCGTACAGATAAAACACGTAATAGAGAGACTGGCGGGACAGGTCTCGGATTATCGATTACTTACCGTACAGTCATTATGCATAATGGCTCGATACAGGTTGAGAGTGAGGAAGGCAAGGGGTCAACATTTATTGTGCAAATCCCAATACGCCATGTGTAGGAGGAGAGTATGAAAATAAAAATCAAATGGTTATATGGCTTGCTTTGCATCGTACTCTTAGGTCTATTGGTAGGGTGTTTTGGTAAGGGGATAAGTTCGGGCTATCAAGAAAGTATCTTATTATATTTTTATAGTCACCCTGAAAACACATTAGTAGCAGAAGAGGTCCCGCTCAAAATAACGCCAAATAGCACACAGGAGCAACTGATGATGCAGGTTATTGAGGCGTTGTATAAGGGGCCACAAAATACATCTATTCAAGGGGTACAACCTATTAAAGCAATTGTAAATAACATACCTCAACTGAAAGAGCAGACAGCTTATATTACTTTTGATGCATCTTATAATGAGTTATCAGTAGAAGAACAAATTACGGCAAGGGCAAGTATTGTGTTTTCGCTGACAGAACTTGAGTTCATCCAAGGGGTTGAATTTTCTGTAGAGGGAGAACCATTGGCGAATTCTAATGGAGAAAAAGTAGGGACTGTTAAGCGGGTAGATATTCTTATTAGCCCTATTAATCCTAGTCCGCCGACTAGTAAACAAATTGTTACATTGTATTTTGCAAATCCTATAGATCATAAGCTTTATCCTGAAATGAGAGAAGTAGAGATTAATAATAAGTCTATTGAACGCTATATTGTGGAAGAGCTTATTAAAGGACCTACAACACCAGGGCTTGTGGCAACATTGCCAAGTGATGCTAAGATTAATAATGATGCCAAAACACAAGATGGCGTATGCCAAGTGGATTTATCATATGATCTTAAATCAGCACAAGTTGCAACACCATTATCAGAGAAACTCATGATTTATTCTGTGGTTAATTCTTTAACAGAGATTAGAAAAGTTCAAAAAGTAGGCTTTTTGATGGAAGGAAAAAAACCAACAGATATTAGTACAACAATAGACTTTAGTCAGTTGTTTGAAAGGGATGAATCGATTATTGAGTCAGATGAATAGACCGGTAGTATGGGCATCGTTATATTTTATTTGCGGGATTATAGGGGGGAGGCAGCTTAGTCAATCTAAGCTGTTTCCTCTCTTTTTTTTGAGTAGCTTTTGTTTGGTCTTTCTTATTCTGTGGTGCCAAAAAAGCAGACGATGGACTTATTGTGTGTGCGTGTTGTTTTTTGTACTAGGAGGCATAAGGTATCTCTATCATCCTATTAGCTATGAAGCGAACCAGCTCAGTCAAATGTCTGTGGTACAAGTCAGTGGGCTCGTGGAAGAAGTGGCAGCGTATGATTATGGTTGTAGTGCTGTAATGGGAAAGGTACGTACACCTTATGGCAAGATGCAAACAAAAATTTTGCTTAGAATATTAGGGAACCAAGAGATTAAAGAAGGTGACCGTGTCACTTGCATGGGGAGGTGGCAAGCATTTGAACCACCTCTTAATCCATCAGACTATGATTATGGAGAGTATATACGTAGTCAAAATGTCTGTGGAGAGATTGTTGTGACACAGATAGAGGTAGAGGAGGCCGAAAAGAAGGGGAGTCAGCTTCTTAGACAATCCTTAGAGGAGCGTATCAATCAATTATTTTATCCTGGAGATGAAGGTATTATTAATTTATTAGTAATAGGGGAGCCAAAACTGATTAATGAAAAGGTACAAGATGCCTATTATAGTTTGGGAATAGGTCATATTTTATCTATATCAGGATTTCACATTGGAGTGATTATAGTAGGGGCTTGGGCTGTGTTGGGGATGAGTAGGGTGCCTTATAGCATAAGGTATGGCGGTGTGTTAAGTATTGTTTGGGGCTATGCACTCCTAGTAGGATGTGGTATTTCGACGGTGAGGGCGTGTTTGATTGCAACGATTATTGGGGTTGGCAGGTGTTTGTGGCAGGAGGAGGACCTTGCCACGGCATTAGCTATTTCGGCAGGGATTATCTTGATGGGGAATCCATATTGTCTTTTCCAGGTAGGGTTTCAATTATCTTTTGGAGCAATGGTAGGGGTTATTTTATCAGGCCTTTTGATAGAAGAATTAAGGCTTAAATACACTTTATCAAAAGGGCTTTTGCAAATTATGAGTTCGTGTGTAATTGCACTTATTATTTTTCCTATTATGGCCTATCACTTTTTTAATGTATCGGTTATAGGTGTTTTACTAAACCTCATATGCATCCCTCTCTTTGGAATGATTTTACCTGCAAGTTTTTGTATCATTGGCATCAGTTTCATTCATTTTGGGTTAGCCCATCAAATGGCAACACTATTAACTTTTGTGCTGGATGGTTTTAATCATATTGTATTATGGATTGCCAAGATGCCTTTTGCTGTTTGGGTGATTGGAAGACCACAGATGGGCACACTGATTCTCTATTATGTCACTGTAGGAATTCTCTTTTTGTGTGCGTTGGATCTGATTAAACAGGAACGTTCGTGGAGGGATTTTAAGAGGGTGGGATTTTTGGTAGTTATTTTAGGTGTGTGGTTAACATGGCTTGTAGAGATTAGGCAAGAGGCTTCGCAATTGGAAATTACACAACTTTATGTGGGACAGGGTGATGCAAGTGTTTTAGAATTGCCGACTGGGCAGGTTGTACTAGTTGATGGTGGTAAAACCGGTAAGGGGGAAACGATTCAAAGGTTTTTGAATTATAAAGGTAAAAGTAAAATCGCATGTGTGGTGTTATCTCATCCCCATGAAGATCATATAGGTGGGGTGTTAGATCTTATTGAAAGGGAGGTACCTATTGGCGGGATTGTTGTGGGAATACTGCAAGTAGGGGAAGAGACGGACATATTTGTAGAACAGCTCTTTAGAAAATGTAGTGAGAAGAATATCCCCATTTATACAGTTACGGATACAAGGGAGCTTGTAATAGGCCATGTTGTATTGCAGTTACAAGCGGAGAGTATATCAGGAAATAGCAATGAATCGTCACTTGTTTGTCAGGTAAAGTTTGGGGATTACACCCAGTTGTTTGTGGGAGATATTGGGTTTGAAAGGGAAAAGATGTTACCAAATCTAGGGGATATTGATGTACTTAAAGTGGCTCATCATGGCTCTAAGTATGCAA
Source organism: Cellulosilyticaceae bacterium (assembly GCA_051647765.1). Lineage (GTDB taxonomy): Bacteria > Bacillota > Clostridia > Lachnospirales > Cellulosilyticaceae > JBOFEH01. The sequence goes on from JBOFEH010000123.1 coordinate 11,820, forward strand.
CGGGACAGGATTTCCTGTTACAAACAAAGCCTGAATATGGTATCATAAGTAGTGGTCGGAATAACCGATACAACCATCCTCACCAAGATGCTATTGAGCGCATGCAAAGACATGGGGTTACACTTTATGGCACCCAGGACATGGGTGCGATTCGTATTGTAACTGATGGAGAGGCTTTTAAAATTTCAAACCAATTGCAAAAGGAGCCTATGATATATGAAGGGGATTGAAGATAAAGCACAAATAGCACCTGCCTATTTGCTATTTGGAGATGATGAGTGGCTAAGAAATGAGAGCTTTAAGCAAATCAAGGATGCTGTCTTAGCTCAACCAGATGATATGATGAACTTTATGAGTTTTGAAGGCAAAGATCTACAAGTCGATGCTCTCATTGAGGCAGCAGAGACGATGCCTTTTTTTGCGGAATATAAATTAATTAGCGTCAAAAATAGTCAATTGTTTAAGGCAGGAAAGAAGGATGAGACTGAAAAGTTGATGAGTTGGATTAAGAATATCCCACCTTATAGCATTCTTGTTTTTAATGAGGTTGACATTGATAAGCGCAATAGCCTCTATAAGTATTTTAGTAAAAACTTGAGGATTAAGGATTGTAATTGTCCTAAAGAGGATGAGTTAATACCTCTTGTGGCGCAAATTGTAGAAGAGAAGGATTTGAAAATCAATAAAAAAGTACTCCAATATTTTGTGATGAATATGCCGATGAATGTGAGTTATATGATTCAAGAACTGGAGAAACTTAAAACATACTGTGGGCAGCAAGAAGTGACAAAAGAGATTATTGACCAGATTTGCGTCTTTTCTTTAGAGCAACGTGTCTTTAATCTATTAAAAGAGGTTGGATTAAAAAGAGTAGAGCATGCTTTGGAAATTTATCAAAAACTCATTCAGAGTAAAGAATCCCCTATTTTAATTTTGGTATTAATAGCAAGGCAATACCGTATGATGTTACAGGCAAAATATCTTGTTAAAAATAATCAGTCTGCCAAGCAGATAGCAGGCGCAATAGGTATGCCTTACTTTGCAGTCAATGAGTTGTTAGAACAAGCGAAATTATACTCATTTAAGCAACTAGAGAATATATTGGCATTATGCCTTGAGCAAGATATAGCGATAAAAACAGGGCAGATGGACCAAATTTATAGTATTGAGTATCTGATGATGCAGTGTATGTATATGGTAGACTAAAAAAACCCCTTACCACGAAGGTAAGGGGTTTTATGCAACAATAA
>JBOFEH010000124.1:0-3196 GCA_051647765.1 Cellulosilyticaceae bacterium
TATCTTTCCTCTCTTATTACTTATTTTTTTGTATTCATTTATTTCTTTGATATATGAATTATCCAATCTTGATTATTTAAATACCAACCTACAGTAGTTTTAATTTGCTTTTTAAATCCCCCTACAGGTCGCCACCCTAAATCTGTATAGATTTTTTGACTATCAATGGCATATCTTCTATCATGCCCTGGTCTATCTTTAACATACTGAATTAACGATTCATTTTTACCTAGTGTCTTAAGTATCAGTTTTACAATCTCAATATTAGCCTTTTCATTGTTACCACCAATATTATAGACCTCGCCTATAACACCTTTGTGAAGAACCGTGCTAATCGCTGTGCAGTGATCTTCTACATAGAGCCAATCTCTCACCTGCATCCCATCCCCATAGACTGGAATCGTCTCATGATTCATAGCTCTACTTATTGTAAGAGGTATGAGCTTTTCTGTATGTTGATAAGGTCCGTAGTTGTTAGAGCATCTGGTAATATTCACTGGCATACCATAGGTCTCATAATAAGCTCTTACCATCATATCCGCACTGGCTTTGGATGCTGAGTAAGGGCTATTTGGTGCGAGTGGGGTCTCCTCTGTAAAGAGTCCTGTCTCCCCTAGTGCGCCGTACACCTCATCTGTCGAGATTTGCACAAACTTAACACCTTCTTTAAATGCTCTTGAATAGCGATCTTGTGGCGCGACCTTCCAGTACTTCTTGGCTATATCTAGTAAGGCCTGTGTCCCTAGTATATTGGTCGTAAGGAATACCTCTGGGTCATCTATACTACGATCGACGTGTGACTCTGCTGCAAAGTTAATCACTGTATCAATCTCATATTCTCTAAAGAGTCTATCTAGTAGTTCCCTATCTCTAATATCCCCTTGGACAAAAGTATAGTGAGGATGATTCTCCACTTCCTTAAGGTTATCTAGATTGCCCGCATAAGTTAATAAGTCTAAGTTAATAATCTGATAATCGTATGCGTCTAACATATATTGAATAAAATTGCTTCCGATGAATCCTGCTCCACCTGTTACAAGTATACGTTTCATGTCATCTCCTACCTTTCAGTTCCTACAACCCCTAATATGTATTGACCATAGGCTGTGTTTTTCATTTGACTGCCTAGCTTCATGAGCTGCTCATCATCTATCCATCCCATACGATAAGCGACTTCCTCGATGCATGCAATATAGAGTCCTTGCCTCTTCTGAACTGCCTGTACGAAGCTACTTGCCTCTGTCAGTCCCTCACAAGTCCCTGTATCTAGCCATGCCATGCCTCTACCAAATAGTTCTACCTTGAGATTGCCCTTCTTGAGGTATGCATCATGGACCGCCGTAATCTCTAGCTCGCCTCTAGCTGATGGCGCTATAGACTTGGCAATCTCTATGACCTGGTTGTCATAGAAGTATAGTCCCGGTACAGCGTAGTGTGACTTAGGCTGCTGAGGTTTCTCCTCTATAGAGACCACATTGCCTACTTCGTCAAACTCAACTACACCAAAAGCCGTTGGATCACTTACATAATAACCAAAAATAAGAGCCCCTTCCTTAAGCTTTGCCGCCTCTTTAAGTGCCCCTGTAAATCCTTTGCCATAAAATATATTGTCACCTAACACAAGTGCTACGTTATCTTGTCCAATAAATGTTTCCCCTATTGTAAATGCCTGCGCCAGCCCCTTAGGCTCATCTTGCACCGCATAACAAATCTGTATGCCCAGTTCACTTCCATCTCCTAGTAGCTCCTCATATACAGGTAAGTCTCTAGGTGTTGAGATAATCAGGATTTCTCTAATACCTGCTAACATCAGTGTCGAAAGCGGATAATAAATCATTGGTTTATCATATATAGGAAGCATCTGCTTAGAGACTGCCTTTGTAATAGGGTAAAGTCTTGTACCACTGCCCCCTGCTAGTATAATACCTTTCATCCCTTGCCTCCTTATGTATTTCTACAAATTCACTTATTTTATATCTATCCCTCATTATATTACATTGCAGGGCAAATTTCTACCTTTGATACATTAATTCCTCTTATTTCCTAGTCATTTGTCGGGGGCATAATAGGTTATCATCTGTTTGTTACTTGAAAAATAAAAAACGCTATAAGTCTTAAAATGACCTATAACGTTTTTTGCAGTATTTTTGAAACCTCTTCAATTCCATACAATGTAATTTGAGTTTCTGTCTTTCGGTTGAACTTAATATGCAACGCAGCTCTTGGTTTGAGCGTCATAGCTCCTACTTCTATTTCTCGATCACCCTTAACCTTTATCATTGCTCCATATAACTGTTCTAAATATGCTATGGTAAGTTGGTCAAATCCTGTTGGTCCAACTTTTAGTTCATGACACTCTATCCTCTTATTGTTTTGTGCAGCTAAATCCACGCTACTTCTATGATTTCCAATTTCATCTTTTTGTACTATCAATTTACCATCTATTAAAATCTGACATCCTGAACAAAACATGTTGGTTGGATTGTTATTTGAACTGTACACTCCCTTATAGTGTTTCTCCATAACCTTTTCAAAAACAAGTCCTCTAAATTTCGCAATATGTTCTGGTCTAAGTACCCTTAGCGTAGTTCTGAACTCGTTCAATAACAACTCCATACTACATTCTTCTAATTTACTATATACTTTTCTCACCTTTTTTTCCCACACTGTATACTCGTGACGAATTTCAATCTCACTTTGAAACACTTGAAGAAATTCTTTAAGAATAGGAAATAATGCAATATTCTCATAGACAATCTGGGTAATCTTTTCTATTTTTTTATTGAGATAACGCATTTCTATAGCAATTGTATCAGATTTTACAAATTCAACTTTACCTTTCATCATCCTTTATCTCATTTTGCTGACTCAAATGTTTAAGCATATCTGTAATATTAAGGGCTGGCAGTAAAATAGGCTTGATTCCCATCTTCATAGTCATATTATTCACTGTCTCTCGTGTAAAACTCCATAGCATAGGTACTGCTTGCACCTCTAAATAAAACCTAAGTTCCTTTTCATCTATAGGTGTTTTTGCCTGGCAACGCCCTTCATAGACAACTTCTACACCAAATACCTCTTGATCATTAGTTGTTCTACCTATAATAATTGTTTTTAGGTAAGTTAACCCCTCTCGCGGACCTCTAACCTCCCCATTTTGTTCAATTGTTGTTTCTACCTTAATGTCAATTTCCTT
>JBOFEH010000125.1:0-11177 GCA_051647765.1 Cellulosilyticaceae bacterium
CAAAAGGGAGAACAATTTCACTAGGAATAGGAAAACAGGCATATTCCAGACCGACAATCATCACAATGCCTAAATAGCCAAGACTTGAAGCGACGAGGGTTAAATAACTAACTAAAGCTGAAACCAATGGGTTCACTCCTTTGAGATAATATAAGTATAAAACATTATAAAACATTATATGCAAGCTAAGGGACAAGTATTAAAAATAGATTTTGAGAGGGTGTGTTAATGAAATGAATTATGCTATAATTAATGCAATTAATATAAATATAGTATAGGATGGAGATTGCTAAATGGAAAGTAGAAATTTAACACTTTTAACAGATTTATACCAGTTGACTATGATGCAAGGTTATTTCGAAAATGCTGTAAATAATCATGACGTTGTATTTGACTTATTTTATAGAAAGAATCCCTCCAAAAATGGCTATGCAATCTGCGCAGGGTTAGAGCAAGCTATTGACTATATCAAAGGATTGAATTTTGATGATGAGGCTATTGCATACTTGGATTCATTAAACTTATTTAGTGAAGCATTTTTGGAATATTTAAGAGCGTTTAGATTTACAGGAGATATTGATGCAATCCCAGAGGGCACAGTAGTATTTCCCGGGGAACCTTTGATGCGTATTACAGCACCAATACTTGAGGCACAATTTGTAGAGACAGCACTCCTTAATATTGTCAATCACCAAAGCTTGATTGCTACAAAGGCAGCGCGTGTTGTACGTGCAGCTGAGGGAGATACAGTACTAGAGTTTGGTCTGAGACGTGCACAAGGACCTGATGCAGGGATGTATGGTGCAAGAGCTGCTATTATAGGTGGTTGCCATGCAACATCTAATGTACTTACAGGACAGAAGTTTAATGTGCCAGTAGCAGGGACCCATGCACATAGCTGGGTTATGAGCTTTGGGTCAGAAATAGAAGCCTTTAGAGCTTATGCAAAGATTTTCCCACATAATTGTATTTTGCTCGTAGATACTTACGATACCTTAGGAAAGGGTATCCCAAATGCTATCAAAGTATTCGATGAGATGAAGGCAGACGGAATAGTGTCTCAAAAATATGGTATTCGTCTAGACAGTGGAGACCTTGCTTATTTGTCCAAGAAGGCGAGAAAAATGTTAGATGAGGCTGGATACAAAGACGCTATTATTAGTGCATCTTGTGATTTGGACGAGTACTTAATTGCAGATCTCAAAAGACAAGGTGCTAAGATTACCCTATGGGGTGTAGGTACTAAGCTGATTACATCAGATGATTGTCCTTCTTTTGGGGGGATTTACAAATTAGCTGCAGAGCTTAACCATGATAATGAGTTTACACCTAAAATTAAGATTTCGAATAATCCAGAAAAAGTAACAAATCCAGGGATCAAGAAAGTTGTTCGTGTATATGATAAAGCAAGTGGCAAAATCAAAGCAGACCTTATTGCACTAGAGGGAGAGTCGTTTGATGAGAAACAAGAGCTTGTCTTGACTGATGTCAGAGCAAGATGGAAAAAAATGAAGTTAAAGCCAAATACGTATACACTAAGAGAGTTACTCGTACCTGTATTTAGAGATGGAAAATGTGTGTACCATACACCAAGTACTATGGAAATTAGAGCATATGCCAAGGACGAACTGAATACGTTATGGGATGAATACACAAGGCTGATGAATCCAGAAATTTTACCAGTAGATCTATCAGATGGCTTATACACACTTAAAGAAAATATGCTCAGTGAGTACAAAATAGCAGATGAGGTGAGCGAATGATAAGAAGTATTAAAGTATTAGGATGGATGGGATTTCATTATCTGAAGCGTGCCAGCGTGCGTAAGAAATATTATATAGGTGAACAAAAATTAGATGTGGCAACCAAGAAGCAATACCGCCAGAAGATTTATGAATGCATGAGAGAACTCAGCAATGGGATGTTCAAAGCCGCAGATACTGAGATTGTCATTAGAGGTCAAGAGAATTTACCACAGAATGGCCCAGTGGTTTATATGGGCAATCATAAGGGATTGTTTGACTCTCCTTTGATGGCACATTTGATTGATGAACCTATTATCTTTATAGGAAAGCAAGAAACTAAGAAGATGCCAGTGATTGGCAAATGGTTTGATGCAATGGGGTGTATCTATATTGATAGGGATGATATGAAAAAGCAGTTACAAGCGATACTAGAGGGGATAGAAGAGCTTAAGAGTGGCCAATCAGTTGTGATTTTTCCAGAGGGGACACGTAGCAAAGGGAGAGCGCTTGGGAGTTTTAAGGCCGGGAGTTTTAAACTGGCAACAAAGGCCAAAGTACCAATTGTACCAATAGCTATTCAAGATACATTTAAAGTACTAGAAGAGACAGGGCGTGTTCAAAAGGCTACGATTTATGTGAATATTGGAAAAGTCATAGATGTGCCCAATATGACACCAGAGCAGATTAAGTCGTTACCACAAGATGTAGAGAAGTATATGCATGAATTAATAGACGAAATCACACCAAAATAATTTACACAGTAGAGGTTATGGGGGGAATAATATGCCAAATCAAATCGTAAAAGACGAGCAACTTATAATAGAAACAAGCAAAGATAAAATGTATGGTATCATCAGCTATATAGCACCAGAAAATGGTGGGCAATTAGTAAGCTTTGAGAGTATCAAGAGTCAATTAGTGAGCAAGGGAATTGTGTTTGGCATAGAGGAACATGCGATTAGAGAGAGTTTAGAAAACAAAAGGTATGGCTATAAATATATTGTTGCAAGGGGGAAGATGTCAGTTCCAGGTGAGCCAGCTACATTGACTTATGGATTTGATATAGAGAGTATTGGCAAAAGAACACCTAAGAAAAAAGAAGATGGAACAGTGGATTTTAAAGAGCTAGGATTAGTGGTCAATACAACAGCAGGTACCATGTTGGCCACTAAAAAGGCAGCAACAGAAGGGCAGAATGGGTGTAATGTATTAGGCAAAACTATAGTGGCACCAAAAGGTAAAGATATAAGAATGCCAAAAGGTAAAAATACAGCTTTATCAGCAGATGGGCTTGTCCTTACAGCAACTATCGATGGGCAAATAGAGTATAATGGGGAATCAATAGCTATTTCACCTCATTATATTATAGGGACAGATGTAGATAGTAGTGTAGGGAATGTCAACTTTGTAGGGAATATTATTGTAAATGGTGGTGTGCATAGTGGCTATACAATCCAATCAGGTGGGAATGTAGAAGTAAGAGGCCCTGTAGAAGCAGCAACCATTATAGCAGAAGGGGATATTGTATTGTGGTATGGTATCCAAGGTGCAGACAAAGGCAAACTGATTGCCAAAGGCAATATTATTACTAAGTTTATTCAGAATGCGACAGTACATGCCAATCAAGATGTAGTAGCAGAGGTGATTATGCATAGTGAGGTAGGGGCTGGCGGTAATGTGATGGTTGATCAAGGTAAAGGCCTTATTGTAGGTGGTAGTATTACTGCAGGGAAAGGTATTTATACAAATACTTTAGGCTCATATATGGCCACTGTAACGTCTGTTCAATTAGGTCAGTCACCTCAGTTAATGGATCAATACAAGAAGTTAGAGCACCACTACCTAGAGCTTAGAGATAAATGTTTTAAAACAGACCAAAATATTAGTTTCTTGAAAGTAAAAGGGATTAAGGGACTGACACCTGATAAACAAAAGCTCTTTGAGCAGATGCTTACCCTACAGGAGAACCTTAAGAATGAATTAGAGACAGTGCAGAGACAATATTTTGAACTAAGGGACACGATCAAAGACACAGATATAGGGATGATTAAGGTTAGAAATAGCGTTTATCAAGGTGTCAGGGTGACTATTGGTAATGCAGTCAAGTACTTTGTGGAAGAGTCCAAATTCTGTTCAATTAGTAAACAAAATGGTGAAATTTATATAGGGATGTATTAAAAAAACTATCCTCTAGGATAACTAGAGGATAGGCGAGAAGAGTCTAGCAATAGACTCTTTTATTTTGATTAAAAGAGAACGAGACTGGTAATGGGAGAGGGTAATTTCGGTGCAATGCTCAAGATCTTCATTAAAGGCGGTAACAAGGGCCATAGAAAATTTAGGATCATAAATAAACGCATTGATTTCAAAATTAAGACTGAGACTTCGTACATCAAAATTAGCAGTGCCTACAGATGCAAGGCATTCATCAATGACGATGGTTTTGGCATGCAGGAAACCAGAATCATAGGTGTAGCACTTGGCACCGTAGGAAAGCAAATCACCAATATTAGCATAAGTTGCCCAATAGACAAACATATGGTCAGGTTTGTTAGGAATCATAATTTCCACAGAAACACCTGAAAGTGCAGCTAATTTGAGTGCTGTAAGTAGTGATTCATCAGGGATAAAATAAGGTGTTTGGATACGAATAGACGTTTTTGCCTCGGTAATCATTTTGATATAGCCATTTCGTATAGCAGGATATTTGGAGTCAGGGCCACTAGCAACCAGCTGGAGACCTAGTGGACGTGGGCTATTACTTAGAGTGAGGTTGGTGTAGGCAGAAATATATTTTTCAAGGGAGAGCTTTTGTCTAGTGGAGAAACGCCAGTCTAATAAAAACTGTAGATCCAAAAAGACAATACTATTGCCTGTTAGCTTGAGGTGTGTATCTCGCCAGTAACCCATCTTGGGGTCAAGTCCCATATATTCATTACCAATATTAAAACCACCCAAATACCCAATTTTTCCATCAATGACACAAATTTTGCGGTGATTACGATAATTAAAATGAAGATTTAATAAGGAAAGAGGTGACTTGAAGAAGCAACCTAGTTTGACACCAGCAGATTGGAGCTCTTTAAAGTATTGACGAGGGATTTTGTGGCAGCCCACACTGTCATAGACCAGTAATACTTCTAAACCTTCAGAGGCTTTCTGAATAAGTAGTTGTTGGAGCGTCTGGCCGAGACTGTCATAACGAATAATATAATATTCAAGGTGTATAGAGTGCCTGGCCTGTTTGATGGATTCGAATAAATCATCAAATAGTTTGTGACCATCGGTTATAAGTGTTGCATTGTTGTGAGTGCTATAAGGGACTTCGTGTCCTGTAAGGTGAAGTGTAATGAGGGGGTTATAGGACTGCGTAGGAAGAGATTCAAATTCATCTTGCTTATAATGAAAAGAAAACATTTGGCGGTGGAGAAGGTTCATAAAACGGTCATCTTCTTCTTTGCGGTCAAAACTTCGACGTATGTGAAGGCGCCTTCCTACATAAAGATACAAGATAAAACCTAGAATAGGAACGAAGAGGATGGTGAGAATCCAAGCCCAGGCTGCCACGTAGTTTTTGCGTTCGATAAATATCACATAACTTGCACAGAGAACATTAAGAGAAAAAATAAGCCAAAACATGGGCACCCTCGCTTTTTGAAAATAAGTTATAATTTTATTATATGAAGAATTTAAAATTAATAAACCACGTGTATTGAGATATAGTAATGGGTATGCTATACTAGCTTGTATGAACATTTATATCGTAGGATGAAGAGGAGGTACCAAGGTGGAGACTTGGATGATCGTTTTAATTTGGGTGGTAGTGATAGCAGCTGCCTTAGTAGGACTTTACTTCTGGGGTAAAAAACTACAAAAAAAATATGATGAGCAACAACAATTAGTCAATCAGTACAAACAACCAATGACAATATTTGTTTTAGATAAAAAGAAGGATAAGCCAGATAATCTTAAATTACCAAAACAAGTAAGAGATCAGTTGCCAAAAATGTATCGTAAGAGAAAGATGCCAGTGGTAATTGCAAAAATTGGTCCTCAGATTCAGACACTTCTTTGTGATGAGTCAGTATACAACACTATTCCAGTCAAAAAACAAATTAAAGTTGAAGTAGCAGGGATTATGGTTGTAAATGTCCTTTCAGGCAAATTAGCAGAGCCTAAGAAACAAGGTATGATGACTAAAATGAAAAAGAAAATGAAAGATATGGCAGATCGTAAATAATAACAAAACCTAGAATATACTTAGATAAAGTAGATAAACTACTTAAGTATAGTCTAGGTTTTTTTGTTTTGGGATTGGTTTAAATTTTACATACCCTAAAAGTTTGTGATATATTAATAATGTATTACTCTATCTAAAAGAAGTGCATCACAGAAAGAGAGGTTTAAAATCATGAGGGAACTGATTGATTTTGGATACAAGCTAAAAAAACGGTTTAATACTCATGACATAGGTGCAAGAAGTGCTCAGATGACTTACTATTGGATTCTTGCATTTTTTCCGTTTATGATTATGATTGTTACTATTTTGTCTTATACAAGCTTTGGAGAAGTGGATTTTATGGAATACGTCCGAACGCTGGCACCAGCATCGATGATACCTTTTTTAGAAAATACACTTGCTCAGCTTATTCAGTATAGAAGTGCGACTTTGTTATCTTTTGGAGCGCTGGTTTCTATATGGTCAGCTTCAGCAGCCGTTAATGTCATGATTAAAGGTATTCATAAGGCCTATAACGCCATAGATAGCAGACCCTTTTGGATTAGAAAGTTATTATCCATGTTTTATACAGTGGTATTAGCTGTATTGATTGCAGTCATGATTTTGCTATTAGTATTTGGTAACAAAATTGGAGAGCATGTGCTCAGTCTATTTATTAGCAATCATGTAATCTATAGGCCAATATGGGACTTGTTTAGGTATACAACACCTATTATTGGACTTTTACTTGGGTTTTACTTGGTGTACCGTGTCATTCCACGCAAACACCTTAAAAATAAAAATATATGGCCAGGAACATTAGTAGCAGGATTTGGATGGTATGGATTTTCGATGATGTTCTCAGTCTATATTGAGTATTTTAGTAAGTATAATCAAATGTATGGAAGCTTAGGGGGCGTGTTTATATTGCTCATTTGGCTCTATATGAGTGGGATGGTACTTTTGTTAGGGGCAGAAATTAATGCACTTTATCAAGATATGCAGGTGGTGAAACATGGAAGGTACAGGAGAAGATAAAGTTTTACCTAAGGCATTTTATCTCCAAGATGGCTTAAAATGTGCTAAGGCATTATTAGGAATGACTTTGGTAAGAAAAATAGATGGAATAGAAGCTTTGTTTAAAATTGTAGAGACAGAAGCCTATATGGCACCAGAAGATAAGGCATGTCATGCCTATGGCAATAAAGTAACACCACGAACTAAGACAATGTTCTTAGAAGGTGGTGTTGCCTATATATATTTGATTTATGGCATGTATAATTGTCTCAATATTGTATCCAATGAAAAAGGTATTGCCCATGCTGTACTCATTCGGGCTGTTGAGCCGCTTAATGAGTTTGCGTGGGAGATATGCCGTAACAACCGTCAGATTAAATCAGCCAAAGTAGAAGATTTGACAAATGGACCAGGTAAACTTTGTAAGGCATTAGCTATTGATAAACACTTGAATGAGCACACACTTTTAGAAGAAGGACCACTTTATTTAATAGAAGGAGAAAAGCCTGAGAAGATACTCAGTACAAAACGGATTAATATTGATTATGCCGAAGAATATAAGGATAAGTTATGGCGTTTTTATATTGAGGGGAACCCTTTTGTAAGTAAAGTTAAAATAAAATAATCAAGTGAAGGGGAGTAAAAACATGAAAATATCTGAACTATACAAAACTAAAAAACCAATTATCTCATTTGAGATTTTCCCACCCAAATCAACGACACCAGTAGAGTCTATTTACAAGACGATTGATGGCTTAGCGCCATTACATCCAGACTTTATTAGTGTGACTTATGGTGCAGGTGGAAGTAGTAGGCAAAATACGGTAGATATTGCAAAGGTAGTGAAGCAGGAGTATAACATTCCTGTTTTGACCCATTTAACCTGTGTAGGGGCAACGAAACAATCTATTGATGAAATATTAGATGAGCTTCAAGAAGGTGGTATTCAAAATATCTTAGCTCTAAGAGGGGATTTGCCAGAGGGACAAAGTAGCTTAGGTGATTTTAAATATGCATCAGATCTTGCAAGTTATATTAAAACAAGAGGTGGTTTTGATATTGCAGGGGCATGTTATCCAGAAAAACATATTGAAGCTTATAGTATAGAAGAAGACATGAAAAACCTTAAGCACAAAGTGATAGCAGGAACAGATATGTTAGTCTCACAGCTGTTTTTTGATAATGAGATTTTTTATAAATGGTGTGAAAGTGCGAGAAAAGAAGGGATTACAGTACCGATTGTAGCAGGGATTATGCCAATCACATCCCATAAACAGCTTGAGCGTATGGTGAGCCTGTGTGGAGCGAGTATCCCTGCAGGTATTCAAACACTCATTAAAGCCTACCATCATAATGATGCAGCTTTAAGAGAAGCAGGGATTGCTTATGCAACAATGCAAGTTATCGATTTATTAGCACATGGGGTAGATGGTATCCATCTTTATACCATGAACCAACCAGACATAGCCAAGGCAATTATGGCAAACATGAGAGGGATTACATATGCTTTAAAAACAAAGAGGTGCTAAGATGAAATGGATTGTAGAAGAAGTACTGCGCTATATAGGGGTTCCTAAAGGGAAGATAAAGGATGATGTATTAGAGCAAGAAATCCTAACCGTCTATCAATCCTTACAAGGACAGATTAAGCCAAGGTCAGTCTGGAAAAAGTTCAAAATAAGTTGCAGTGTAGATGAGGTTGTTTTTGAAGGCACTAACTTAAGGGTAAAAAGCGAACAACTCACAAATCTGCTTAAAAATTGTGAATATTGTTATGTGTTGGCAGCTAGTTTGGGGATAACTATTGACCAAGAAATAGCTAGGTTGCAAAAGTGTGATATGAATAAGGCACTTATTGCCAATGCATGTGGTATTGTACTGATTGAAAAAGTATGTGATGAGTTAGAAACCAGTTGGGTGCAAGAGATGGAGGACAAACAGTATCTGACTATGAGATATAGCCCAGGATATGGAGATGTTTCGGTAGAGATACAAGAACAACTCTTAGGCATACTAAATGCACAAAAGGCCATAGGGCTTACAACAACAAAATCACAGATGCTCATTCCGTCTAAGTCTATTACAGCTTTTGTAGGCATATCAAATACAAAAGAAAATCGTCAGAGAAGCTGTAGGACGTGTCATTTACAAGCACAGTGTATATATAGAAGAAGAGGTGAAAAATGTGGGAGTTAAAAACAAATTAGGAAAACAATTTTTAAGATTTGATGGTGCTATGGGTACCATGTTACAAAAAAGTGGATTGGCGTTAGGGGAACTACCAGAGCTTTATAACCTAACACATAAAGAGCTTATTCAAGGGATACATCAGCAATATCTTGATGCGGGTGCTCAGATTATAACGACAAATACTTTTGGAGCAAATAGCTTTAAGCTCAAAAATACAGAACATAGTGTAGAAGAAGTTATTAGAGAATCGGCAGTGATTGCAAGAGAAGCTATTACTGCATCTGGTAAAGAGGGCTATGTTGCGTTAGATGTAGGATCAACAGGAAAACTCATGAAGCCTCTAGGAGATCTTTCTTTTGAAGAACTTTATGATGTATTCAAAGAACAAGTGATTGCAGGGGAAAAAGCAGGGTGTGACTTGGTGTTATTTGAGACATTTACAGACTTGTATGAGCTCAAAGTAGCAGTGCTTGCAGCCAAAGAAAATACGACACTTCCGATTTTTGCCACCATGAGTTTTGAAGCCAATGGCAGGACGTTTTTTGGAACAACACTAGAGTCTATGGTATTGACTTTAGAAGCATTAGGAGTAGATGCGCTGGGTATTAACTGTTCATTAGGACCAAAGGAGTTAATGCCACTTGTAGAAAAACTTACAAGTATTGCATCAATCCCTGTGATGCTTCAGCCTAATGCAGGATTGCCAATGATTGAAAATGGGGAAACAGTCTACAATATTACAGAAGATGAGTTTGCAGAGTATATGGCGCAGTTTGCAAAGCTTGGTGTGAGTGTATTAGGTGGGTGCTGCGGGACAACACCAGCTTATATCGCAAAAGTAACTAAGCTTATAGCCGACAAGCAGCTCTCTCGTCCTAAGGGCAAGCGTCTACAAGGGATTTGTAGTGCATCGGAAGTCGTGGCTTTTGATGATGTGAGGATTATTGGTGAGAGGCTCAATCCTACAGGTAAGAAGCTTCTTCAAGCAGCTCTTAGGAATAATGACCTTGATTATGTTTTACAAGAAGCACTCAAACAACAAAAAGATGGTGCTCATATTTTGGATGTCAATGTAGGGCTACCCGATATTGATGAAGTGAAAATGCTCTGTGAGGTGGTGAGAGAGGTACAGAGTGTGGTGACATTACCATTACAAATTGACTCATCTAATCCAGACGCTATTGAGGCTGCAGTACGTATCTATAATGGGAAGCCTATTATTAACTCCGTATGTGGCAAAGAAGAAAGCTTAGAGCGTATTTTGCCAATTGCCAAAAAGTACGGTGCAGCAGTATTAGGGCTCACACTAGATGAAACAGGTATTCCAGAGAGCGCTGAGGCACGTCTAGAAGTAGCACGCAAAATCGTAGAACGTGCAGAGGAGATGGGTATTCCGAGAGAAGATGTATTCATCGACTGCCTCGTGCTTACGGCATCAGCTCAGCAACAATTAGTTAAGGAAACCTTAAAGGCTGTTGCGCTTGTTAAACAAGAGCTAGGGGTTAAAACGGTATTAGGTGTGAGTAATGTCTCTTTTGGACTACCTAATAGACCTTTACTCAATAAAACAATGCTAGCTATGGCACTGATGCAAGGGTTAGATGCCCCTATTCTTAATCCAGGGGACAAAGGAATGTTAGAGAGTATAAGTACCTATCGTGTACTTATGGGCAAAGATATTGAGTCCAAAGACTATATCAGAGATTTTGGTCAGCTGCAGGTAGGGCAAACGGTACCAACCACTTCAGTTTCAGAGGCAATGACCTTACAACTAGCTATTGCTCAAGGATTAAGAGAGGCAGCCAAGGAAGTGACAAGAACGCTGCTTAAGTCAAAATCACCATTAGAAGTAGTTGAACAAGAAATTATCCCTGCTTTAAATGAAGTAGGTATCAAATATGAGAAACAAGAGTTATTCTTGCCACAACTCATCAAGTCGGCAGAGACGGCCCAAGAAGCTTTTAATGTATTAAAAGCTCAGATGGAAGACCAAGCTGAAGATACTA
>JBOFEH010000126.1:0-12280 GCA_051647765.1 Cellulosilyticaceae bacterium
GTTAGGAACATGGCGAGAGTAAAAGGTGGCATGGCTACTAAAAAAAGACGTAATAGAGTATTAAAATTAGCTAAAGGTTACAGAGGAGCTAAATCAAAACAATTCAGAACAGCAAAACAAGCTGTAATGAAATCATTAAGCTACTCATATGTAGGTAGAAAATTAAGAAAACGTGAATTCAGAAGCTTATGGATCACACGTATCAATGCAGCAGCTAGAATGAACGGTTTATCATACAGCCGTTTCATGAACGGTCTTAAAAACGCTAACATCGAAATGAACAGAAAAATGTTAGCAGACTTAGCTATCGCTGATGCTAAAGCATTCACTACATTAGTAGAAACAGCTAAAGCTAACTTAAAATAATTATTGATAAAAGCACTATCTCTTAGAGATAGTGCTTTTTTATCTTCTAGAAAACTGCTACTTCGAAGCATTTCACTACTGGGCGAACTAATACGTGCACGAAGGGCACTTTTGTTCTTTAATATGATGGGGATAAATTAGGATAGTATAAAAATAAAATAAAGTAAAATATTTTAATAAATAAGATTATCTTGTATAATGTAATAAGCAAAACATTTGCTTTATTATAACCTAAAGGGAGTCATTTATGAAAAGACAGGGATTGGTTAATATTTATCACTTTATTAGAAAGTCTACTTATGAGGATGGTATTTTTACGCAAGAGGATTTTGATACTTTAAGGCTTGAGATGGAGCTGCTTAAACAGCATCAATTGCCAGCGACCTATGCATTAAAATATGATGCACTGATGGATGCGCGTTATACAGCCTTAATCAAATCTATGATAGATGAAAAAGACGAAGTTGGTGCTTGGTGGGAAGTCACAGAAGAAATGGCCCAAAAAGCAGGTGTTACATGGAAGGGCAAGGATGTAATTGACTTAAATGTTAAGGCAGGGTATTCGCTTGCCTATTTACCTGATGAGCGTAAGGCGCTACTCGATGTTTATATGAAAGATTTCAAAAAGGTATACGGAGATTACCCGAAAACAATAGGTTCTTGGGTGATGGATATTGTCACATTTGAATACGCCAAAGAGCGTTATGGTGTTATTGGAGGGGCATTATGCCGTGACCAAATAGGAATAGATGGCTTTACGTTATGGGGTGGTTATTTTAATGGCGCTTATTATCCGAGTAAAGTCAATGAATATATGCCAGCTCAAACCAAAGAGATGCAATTAGATTTACCTATTTTTAGACTTTTAGGACCCGATCCTATATATAATTTTGAGTCAGGCATAAGAGAAGGGGCTGAGGGTATTTATACTTTAGAACCGGCTTGGGTTACAGGGCAAGATGAAAAATGGGTGAGTTGGTTGTTTAGTTGTATTACAGATGAAGAGCAGTTAGGATATGGCTATACGCAAGTGGGTCAAGAAAATAGTTATATATGGGGAACTATGGGCGATGCTTTTGAAATGCAAATCAGACAGTTAGCAACGCTCCGTAGAGAGAATAAGGTGAGAGTTGAATCGTTAAGAGACTCATCACAGTGGTTTGCTAGTAAGTACAAACTCACACCGCCTACTACCTATACAGCTTCTAAAGATTGGAATAAAGCATTTAACCTTAATACAAGTTGGTACAGTAGCAGATTTTATCGTATGAGTGTGTTGTGGGATCAAGGAGAATTAGCCATTAGGGATTTGTACGTGTTCAATGAATCTTATCCATCACGTTATTTAAATGATTTTATAACCCATAATGAGAGTGTCTTTGATGCACTGCCAATCCTAGATGGGCATCGTTGGAGCACAGATAATCAACGTGCTATGATTCAAATCAAAGATTGTGAAAGTGGGGCGTTATTACGTGGGGACAAGCCTCGTTTTATGGCAGGAGAGAATGAACAAGATTGGTATACTAATTGGCAAATAGAAGATGGGCGTGAACTTAGTATTTTGTGTACTCAAGACCAAGTGAGATTGGAAATGCTTCAAGAGGCGGATGGATATCGTGACTGGATGCTTACAATGAATACATTACCTGTTCTTAAAGGATGTGAAAAAGAGCGTATTGTATGTGAGCATGAAGGTTTTAGCTATGAAGTCAAATTACTTAAAGGGTATTTTGAACAGGTAGGAAACATGATACATATTATACCGACGGATGATCAGATTGTACTTGCGATGGCTCAAAAAGAACATTCATTAGAGACAGGGTTTTATACTGAGACTTATCTTGAGGAGGCAGAGGCATTTGATCAAAAAACGACCGAGCAGGTTGTCATTGACCAAGAGAAACTAAAGAAAGTCAAACTCATTAAGCCTGTATTATCTCACCATGCTTATGTCAAACAATATGGCGAGGTATGTTGTTGTGAAATGAGTAACCCAAATGATGAGGGGCAGATACACTATACCTTAGATGGTACAGAGCCAACTGAGCAGTCCAAGGTCTATACAGAAGCTGTTGTGATTAGAGAAGATACAAAAGTGAGTGCGCGTTGCTTGAGTGCGGGCAGAAGTGCTAGTGATGTCGCTTTGGCAACGTACCATCATACACTGCCGATTCATGGTATTATGAGTCAGACTCAGTTTGATGAGCGTAAAGTATTTAATAGACAAGGCGTACTGGATTTGATTGATGGGAAGAAAGGGACTACTAATTTTGCAGATGGCGCATGGCTTGGGACACAAGAATCCTTGGATGTGACAATCGATCTTGGTAAAGTCAAATCGATTAAAGGGATTGAAGTTGGTTTTTTACAAAGTAGACGAACAGGGCTATGTTATCCTGAGTATGTAGCGTGTAGTGTATCTTGTGATGGCCAGAGTTATGAAGAGGTTGGGCGTGAGGAAGTACATGCGATCAGCGGGGACCCTGATATGGAAGCAAAAGATGTTGTGGTGCAGTGTGATTGTGAGGCAAGGTATGTACATATTTTTGCGAAACGATACAATTACTTCTTGTTCACTGACCAGATTGTTATTAAAGGTTAAGCATAAAAGAATCCTTCACTGGTCCTAACTAGTGGAGGATTTTTGTATGAGAATAGGTATTTATGCTATAATAAAAAGAGAGAAAAAAATAAAGCGTAAGGACACATACAATGAGGAAAGAAACAACATTAAAAATTAAAGAAGATTATGTTAAAGCAATTAGGGGAGGCTATCCACTTATTGCAAAAGAAGCAATTGTTAATCCTAGAGAAATAACAAATGATACGGTATTGGTGAATTTGGTAGATGTGCGTCAGAAGTTTTTGGCCAAAGCTTATTATGGAAAACAAAATAAAGGGAGTGGCTGGGTACTCAGTTACAAAGAAAATGAAGTGATTGACGGAGCTTTTTTTGAACGTAAACTGAAGCAGGCTCTTAAACAAAGAGAAACCCTTTTTGCAGATGAGACCACAACAGCTTTTCGTGTATTTAATGGAGAAGGCGATGGGATTGGCGGTCTTACAATAGATTATTATGATGGGTATTATGTAGTCAGTTGGTATAGTGAAGCGATTTATAGTTTTAAACAGGAAGTGGTCATGGCACTCCAAAAAGCACCAAATATCAAGGGGATTTATCAGAAAAAACGATTTGATACAGATGGTAAATATATTGAAGAGAATGATTTTGTGTGGGGTCAAGAACCAGAGTTTCCACTGATTGTGAAAGAAAACAACGTCAATTTTGCTATCTATCTTAATGATGGGGCTATGGTAGGTGTGTTTTTGGACCAAAGAGAGGTTAGGAAACGTATTAGAGATTGCTATGCTCAGGGTAAAACAGTACTTAATACCTTCTCTTATACAGGAGCCTTTTCTGTTTTTGCAGCAGCAGGAGGTGCCAAGAAGACAACCAGTGTGGATCTTGCCAATAGAAGTTTAGCGAAAACCAGTGAACAGTTTAGTATCAATGCTATTGAGCCTAAGAGTCAACAAATTATTGTAGAGGATGTTTTTAAGTACTTTAAATATGCTGTAAAAAAAGCGCTTAAATTTGATCTTGTGATTTTGGATCCACCGAGTTTTGCAAGGTCTAAAAACTTTACTTTTAGCGCGTCAAAAGATTATAAAAATCTTCTTAAAGAAGCCATTGCTATTACAGAAAAAAATGGTGTTATCGTAGCATCCACAAATTGCAGTGCCTTTAATATGAAAAAGTTTAGAAGTTTTATTGACGTGGCTTTTAGGGAAATGGGAGAAAGTTATCAGATTTTAGAGCAGTACACATTACCAGAGGATTTTAGGACAATTTCTCAATTTGAGCAGGGAGATTACCTTAAAGTTGTGTTTATAAGAAAAGGCTAAGCGGGTTATGCTTAGCCTTTTCTTGCTCTTAGAGAGGTGGTTAAAGATGTGTTAAGGCATCCGTTACGAATTGATCCACCGTGATTTTCCATTCTTCAACTTTATGTAACTGTGTTTGCCGTGCGAGTTTGGCAAAGGTAACAATTCGTTGTGTACGTTCCTCGACTGTACCGTATTGCAAGACAATACCAGCATAGTGGAGTGGCAGATGAGCGGTTTGTACTCTAAGGAGTAAGTGTGCATCTGTAGCAACGGCAGTTTCGGCTAAGGCAAAGAGTTGTTCGTATTGGCTAAACAACGCTGGGGTAAGATAGGTGTCTTTAGCGTCCTCAGGTCCATGGAAGATATCAAGTCTAGGATGGGAACTTTCGGCTGCGTCGTGAAGTTGATTGATATATTGGAGAATGTATAGGCCGGCAGGGCCATAATAACCTATACAAAAATCTTCCATGTGTTTTTGGATATCACAGTGAGGATCCCAGGAGAGTTTGGCTAAGAGATAGCCACGTAATTCGTGGAATTCGCCACCTAGTTCTCTATTACACTGGCTAAAAAGAAGTTTGACCTTGTTTTTGACAAAAAATTGCATATTAGGCGCAAGTGTTCTAAGGTTTGGGAAAGGACTCACTAAATGACGGAATTGGATGTTATAGTCCCAAAGTGAAACATTATCTGAAACACTAGACCAAAACTCTAATTCTTGTTTGCTTTCTAGACTTTGAGGGTCTTTGGCAATAGGTAAACCACGATTAGCCTCAATATTACAGGTCATAATATGAACATTGTTTGCAGGTCTGGTATGTTTTGGTGGCTTTCTGGTGTACCAGTAAGAGAGTGTGGAAATAACTTTGTCTGGATAATGGGAGGCAACTTCATTTACAAAGTCTAGGATAGAACCCATAGGACTTTCATCATAATCATCTCGTTTTTGACAAGCATCGCATCTGCAGTAAAGGTTATCATCATTTTGACTTACAGACCAATAGCGGCAGTCAGATTTTTTGTCCATAAATTGTTTGAGATTTTGGATCATTATTTTTCTAACTTCGGGATGACTTAGGCAAGGCTCACCTTCTGGGTGGCGGCTACCATCAATCAGTGCAAAATACTCAGGGTGTGTTTCATAGTAGGTTTGATGAGGGAGCAGTTCTTGGAAGGAATGACACCAAAATCCCCAGCCTTCATGAGCTTTGCTTGTTGCTAACTTATGTTTTTCTGCAAAAGCTTTTGTTTCAAAATCCTTGTAATAAATTTCGCGGTAATCAATAGATGGGATAAAGGTATAAGGCTCTACATCAATTGATAAGGTATCTATGGTAGGAATATACTCTACCGTGCTTGTATAATAACGGCATCCAATGATACGTTCTAATAAATCATATACGGCGTAGACGAAGCTTTGTTCGTTGGCAGCTTCAATGAATAACTTTGTACTTTGTACTTCGTAGTGAAATCCATTAAGTCCATAGGTGTTAGTTTCTACAAATTGAATAGAAGAAAAGGGTGTGAGTGCAGACGATATCTTGAATGAAGCCGAAGTGATTTTACTAAGGTAAGACTTGAGGATGAGCGCGCTACGAGAACTTGTTGTTGTGCTTGTAATAGTGCAAAGTGGCGTACAATCCAATGAAATATGAAAAAGCATAGTAAGACCTCCTGATGTTAGAATGTTTGAAAAAAATAACTCTGTTCGATATTTTATCATATATTTAGACAAAAATAAACAAAGTATAAAAGATACCGTGGAAACAGGTATTCAATAAAGAGAGACTACAAAAAAAACGGGACATGAAGTAAAATAATAATTAGAGGTGATTAAACATGAATCAAACAGTCATAATAAGAGCAATAAAAAAAGAGGATTTAAAAGATTTATCGGAGCTTTATGGGATTTTGACAGGTGAACTTAGTGATTTAAGATATATGGAAAAAACTTATGATAAGATGATACAAAATCCCATGTATCTTTTGTTAGGTGCAGAAGTGGACGGAAAAATAGTAGGGACATTGATGGGTGTTGTCTGTGATGACCTTATTTCTCAGTGCAAGGCGTTTATGACCATTGAAAATGTAGCCGTGGCAGAAGGGTACAGAGGTTATGGCATTGGGAAAAAACTGTTTAGTACAATAGAAGAAATGGCAAAAGAAAGATCCTGTCATTATGTTTATCTTGTATCGGGTCCAACACGCAAAGTGGCACATTGTATGTATGAAAAGCTTGGTTATGCAGAAGAGGGTGCACTAGGATTTAGAAAATATATGTAGGAGACGAATCATGACAAAACGGTTTAAAAAAATATATATTGAAGTGACAAATATCTGCAATTTAAGTTGTAGTTTTTGTCCGAAGACAGGACGTCAATTGCAGCGGATGAATGAAGATCAGTTTGAACAGGTCTTAAAGAAGGTCAAACCTTATACAGATTATATCTATCTCCATCTCATGGGAGAACCCTGTGCACATCCCCAGTTAGAAGAGTTTCTTAAGTTGGCAAAGAGAGAGGGACTTATTGTTAACCTTACGACCAATGGTACCTTGCTCAGCAAAGTCAAAGACGTTTTATTCGCTTCAGGTTGTATCAGACAAATGAATATTTCACTGCATAGTTTTGAAGCCAATACGCAAGGCATCTCTTTGGCCCGCTATATAGAAGAGATTGCAGTATTTATTCAAGAGGCGACAGAACATGGCATCATCTGTAGTTTGAGGTTATGGAATATGGATAGTCATGAACTTAGGGGGAGTAATGCGCTCAATGGTGATATTTTAGGATTACTTCAAGAGAAGCTAGCAATTTCCGAAGATTTAGGAGAGCGGCTTATGTTAAAACCAAGTTTTAAGGTAAGAGATAAAGTTTATATTAACATGGCAGAAAAATTTGAGTGGCCTGATATGGGGAGAGAACCCATTACTACAGAAGCGTTTTGCTATGGATTAAGAGACCAGATGGGAATACTCGTAGATGGGACCGTTGTACCTTGCTGTCTTGATAGTGAGGGGAATATTCCTCTTGGAAATATTTTTGAAACGTCATTAGAAGATATTTTAGAATCAGAACGTGCAGTAGCACTTTTTGAAGGATTTTCTAATCGCAAGGCAGTGGAGCCGCTGTGTCAGCGTTGTGGTTATGTGAAGCGTTATAAAAAGTAGTTGATAGTGAGTGAAAATAGGTATATGATAAAAATGTATCGAATTTTATAGTCTTTTCTGTAAAATTGGATTTTGAATTGAACTCTCCCTAGTGCGAGGAATAATCTGAGCAACAGGCAAAGGACAAAACGGATATCATATACGGTATAAGTCTACCCTTCTGCATGTTTGCAGGAGGGTTTTTGTGTGTTGAGAAAAAGAAAGAGGAGGTAGTTTGTGGAAACGAGAGTTGGTGTTGTGGGGATTGTAGTTGAAGATTTAGGGGTAGCACCTGATGTGAATCATATTTTACATGAACATGCAGAGGTTATTGTTGGAAGAATGGGGATTCCATATAAAGAAAAAGAAATCTCAATTATCTCATTGATTGTTGATGGAGAAGTGGACAGACTCAGTAGTATGACAGGCAAACTAGGGCGCCTTGTTGGTGTTACGGTTAAATCAGCCATTACAAAAAAGTAGGTGAAACATGTTAGGGGGAACATTAGAGTCTTTTGAAGTGATTCGACAAGAAGCTATGAGAAAGACTGAGCGGTGTTTTGGTAATAAGGTTTATGTGAGGGGGCTTGTGGAGTTCTCTAATTACTGTCGTTGCAGTTGTTTGTACTGTGGATTAAGGATTGAAAACCGAGAGCTTGTCAGATTTCGTTTGAAGCCTGAAGCGATTTTGGAAATTACAAAAAATGCGTATAACTGTGGCTATAGGTCCTTTGTATGGCAATCAGGAGAAGACCCTTATTATACGGAGGATATGTTGGTAGACCTGGTGAAAAGTGCAAAGCAAATAGGGGATTTGGCGGTTACATTAAGCATAGGAGAACGGCCATTGGAGGAATACATAGCGTTTAAAGAAGCAGGGGTGGATCGGTTTTTGATTAAGCACGAATGTAGTGACTCACACATTTATAATAGCTTGCACCCCCATAGTTCCTATGAGGCACGTATACGCTGTCTTTGGCAACTTAAGCAACTAGGGTATCAAGTGGGAAGTGGGTTTATGATTGGGTTACCTTGCCAGACGATAGATACCATTACAAAAGACCTTGAATTATTAAAAGAAATAGGCGTACATATGGCCGGGATTGGACCGTTTATTCCCCATGAACAAACACCATTAGGTCATACGGTGCATGGAAGTACAGTATTGACGTTACAAGCTGTTGCTTTAGCTAGGTTAATGCTTCCAGAATGTATGTTACCTGTGACGACTTCGCTAGGGGTAATAGACTCAGAAATGAAAAATAAATGTCTACAATATGGGGCTAACGTGGTGATGCAAAAACTGGAACCCATACATCTTAGAAAACTTTATACACTCTATCCGAAGGAAGTGATAGAAAGTGGCACTTTGGCGGAGGAAAAACAAGAACTTATCAACTGGTTAAAGACACAAGGAAAAGAAGCCATGTTTGAAAGAGGGGATCACCCTCAATTTAAAAAAGATAAGTAGGTGGATTAGGTGAGAGAAGAGATGAACTGGTATGAGTGCGCTAATGAGTGGTTTGGAGACAGTTATATAGAAAAAGTGTTGTTACAAGGGAAAGAGCAGGCAAAGGATAGCATACGTGTCAAAGAAATACTGGAAAAAGCTGCACAAGGAAAAGGCTTAACACATGATGAAGCTGCCGTACTTTTGCAAATTGAAGATGAGGAAATGGTTAATCACTGCAATGGGCTGGCGAAACAATTAAAAGAGAGGGTATATGGCAATCGTGTTGTGTTATTTGCACCACTCTATGTCAGTGATTACTGTGTGAATAACTGTGAATACTGTGGCTATAAACATAGTAATGATGCACTTAAAAGACGTAAACTCACAATGGAGGAGCTCAAAGAGGAAGTCATAGCCTTAGAGCAATTAGGGCATAAACGATTGGCCTTAGAGTTAGGGGAAGATGCGGTTCATGCACCTATTGAATATGTATTGGATTGTATTAAGACGATTTACGGTATTAAATTTAAAAATGGGCAAATAAGACGTATCAATGTCAATATTGCTGCTACTACCATAGACAATTACAAAAAACTTAAGGATGCAGAGATCGGTACATACATCTTGTTCCAAGAAACCTATCATAAACCAACTTATGAAAAAGTTCATCATAGTGGTCCTAAGCGAAATTATAGCTATCATACGTCGGCCTTTCATCGTGCGATGATGGGTGGAATTGATGATGTAGGGGCTGGGGTCCTGTATGGATTGTATGATTATAAGTTTGAGACCATTGCTATGCTGATGCATGCAGAAAGACTGGAGCAGGATATGGGTGTAGGTCCTCATACTATTTCAGTCCCAAGAATACGCCCGGCTCAGAATGTCAGTCTTGAAAATTATCCTTATATGGTTGAAGATGAGGCGTTTAAACGTATTGTGGCAGTGCTGAGATTAGCTGTACCTTATACAGGCATTATTCTTTCAACAAGAGAAGATGAACAGATGAGAACAGAATTATTGGAGCTTGGTGCATCTCAGATGAGTGCAGGGTCTTGCACTGGGGTAGGCGGCTATAAATTAGAAGAGAGTGTACCGCAGTTTGAGGTGGGAGATCATAGATCGCCATTAGAAGTGAATAAAAGTTTGATGAGAACGGGGTATATTCCAAGTTACTGTACGGCGTGTTACCGAGAGGGGCGTACAGGGGACCGTTTTATGAGATTAGCAAAGAACGGACAAATTGGCAATATATGCACACCAAATGCATTACTCACTTTGCAAGAGTATGTATTGGATTATGGAGATGAAGAGTCTCGTAAACTGAGTCAAGAAGTCATTAATAAGGCAATTGAAACAATGGCACATCCTAAAGTAAGGACTTTAACAGAACAGTATTTAGAAGCGATTAGGTCTGGAGAACGTGATTTTAGAATGTAGGGGGTAGGTTTATGAATCATACACCAAAAGGTAGCCAGAAACACATTGGGATATTTGGTAAGCGAAATGTGGGGAAATCTACATTAATCAATGGGTTGTTGGGACAAGAACTATCTGTTGTCTCTCCAGTAGCAGGAACAACTACGGATATTGTCCATAAAAGTATCGAGTTTCATCCACTAGGGCCAGTTGTGTTGATAGATACCCCAGGAATAGATGATGAAGGTGAGTTGGGTGTACTAAGAGTTCGTCAGACTCAGAAGATACTAGGGGAAGTTGATGCAGTCCTTTGGGTGGTGACAGAGGAACTAGGGGAGCAGGAACTTGAGACTATAAAGACTATTACCTATAGAAATGTACCTATCATCATTGTAGAAAATCAAAAAACATCCATGGATGCTATATCGCTACCTAAGAACATAAGTCATATCAGGATCAATGCCAAAAAGCAAGAAACCCTTGAGCCTCTTAGGGCACTTATTGTGGAGATACTTAAAGATATACCGGATCAGTGCTGTATTAAAGATTATATCAAAGAGGGGGATATGGCCTTGTTGGTGACGCCACAAGATTTACAAGCACCAAAAGGACGATTGATATTGCCACAAGTCCAGGTTTTGCGAGAGATATTAGATGGGGGAGGAATACCCATTATGACAACTCCTCAGACACTTGATCAAGTGATGGAGGTATTAGGAGAAAAAATACAATGGGTTATTACAGATTCCCAGGTATTTGAGCAGGTATATCATAAAATACCAAAGGATATACCACTCACATCTTTTTCAATGATTATGGGGAGACAAAAAGGAGATTTAGAAACCTATGTAGAGGGAGCCTATGCAATCAAGTCACTTAAAGAAGGAGACAAGGTGCTCGTAGCAGAAAGCTGTAGTCATAATCCACTTCATGGGGATATTGCTAGAATGCAAATCCCTCACAAACTTGAGACGCAATTAGGAATTTCACTGTGTTTTGAACATGTGAAAGGGAATGAGTTTCCAGATGAATTAGAAGCGTATGCACTCGTCATCCAATGTGGGGGATGTATGCAGACAAGGGGACAGGTCATGGCACGTATCCAAAAGGCAAAACAAACAGGAGTGCCCATTACCAATTTTGGCGTTTTACTAGCACATCTTAGTGGGATCTTGGAAAAGGTATTTATCCCTTATTGAAGCAGCAATTGAAGGATAATAAAAAGCTTTAAAACAACAAAGAGTGAAAGGGCAAACTTCACAAAGGAAGTTATAGTCCTTTCACTCTTTTGGTGTTATTAGGGTAGCAAATAGTAGATGACAATTGAAGAAATAATGCAAGAAATACAAGCGATATAAGAGCAGACTAAGTAAAAAGTACTCTTTGTCCAAAGATGGAATAAGAGAAACACAATGCTACAGAAAAGTAAAAAGACAGTTAAGAAATTACTAAGAGCTAAAAAGAACGTTGCAATAACATATATGAAAAAGCAGATACAGGCGATGGAAACGATGCGGTAGATTTGTTCATAATCAATTGAGTTACTCTTTTTCTTGGTTTTCATTATTAAACACCTTCTTCTATTTGTTATGATGGAAAGACAAACTAGAGGATTGTCCTATCTATACATATGAGGGGGATGTCCTAATATATGCATACTATTGAGAGATTAGAGAGAAACTAAGCAAAGAAAAATATAGATAATAAAAACATTAACAAGTGTCCTTGACATATGCAAAGAGATAAGCTATTATAAGTCTTACGCAAGGGCAGACAATACAACGCAAAATAAAATTTTGAAAAAGTATTGACAAGCTAAGCGGAAGTGTTTAGAATAGTAAAAGTCGTCACAACAACGACAATCATGAACATTGAAAATAAAATAGTAACCATAAAACCAGTCGATTCTTAAAACTCTACTTCGGTAGAGAGAGTAGCATAGCTACTCAGAGTCAGTACTTATTAATAAGTACAAAGTAAAATGTCAGCAGACAAACTTTTAT
>JBOFEH010000127.1:0-7029 GCA_051647765.1 Cellulosilyticaceae bacterium
TAAATGCCACAAGTAGTATTCAAGATAGATTTTTAGGTTATTATAGGTCACTATTAGAAGCCAAGTTAGAAATCAGAACACACTGGGTGATATCAGATCGGGATGAAGAGGGGGAAGCAATAGCATTTATCCTGCCACAAGAAATGCCTACAGCTTTTGTGTGTAATTGTGATGATACAGCCTATAAATTCATTAATCACCTAAAAAAACAAGGCTATAAGGTACCGGATGAAATCTCTATTGTAGGCTTTGATAATGATATTTATGCAGAGGTGTGTGAACCTAAACTGACTACTTTAGCAGTGGATGTGGAAACAATGACTCAGAAAGCTGCTACTTTAATGATTAGTAAAGTGGAAGAAGAAGTCACCGTTAAATCAACAAGGATTTTTGTAACTGGGGATATTATTTATAGAAACTCAGTTAAAAAGATAAATTAAAATGAGTTATAAAGGAGAATAATAAAATGGCGAAAATTATAGGCAATGCATTACCAAATATTCCATGGCAAGACAGACCAGAAGGATGTATGGATCCTGTATGGAGATACTCAAATAACCCAGTCATTAAGAGAAATCATATTCCATCATCAAACAGTATTTTTAATAGTGCCGTAGTACCTTTTGAAGACGGATTTGCAGGGGTATTTAGATGTGATAGCAAATCAAGAAGTATGGATATCTTTGCTGGATTTAGTAAAGATGGTATCGATTGGCAAATCAATCATGAGCCAATCAGCTTTGAAGGAGACAATGAAGAAATCTTAAAAAGAGAGTATCGCTATGACCCAAGAGTATGTTGGATTGAAGATAGATATTATGTAACATGGTGTAACGGATACCATGGGCCTACAATTGGTGTAGCTTATACATATGACTTTAAAACATTCCATCAAATTGAGAATGCTTTCTTACCTTACAATAGAAATGGTGTTATGTTCCCAAGAAAGATTGATGGACGCTATGCAATGGTAAGTAGACCAAGTGATACAGGTCATACACCATTTGGAGATATTTTCTATAGCCAAAGTCCGGATATGACATTCTGGGGGATGCATAGACATGTCATGTCAACTTACAAAGGTGATGAATCTGCATGGCAATCAACTAAGATTGGCGCAGGCCCAATCCCAATCGAAACAGATGAAGGATGGTTAATGATTTACCATGGCGTACTCAATAGTTGTAATGGATTCGTTTACAGTTTTGGAGCAGCTATCTTAGATCTTGAAAAACCATGGATTGTAAAATATAGAACTAAACCTTACTTACTTTCACCACAAGAGCTTTATGAGTGTGTAGGAGATGTACCCAATGTAGTATTCCCATGTGCAGCCCTTACAGATAGTGACACAGGAAGAATTGCTATTTACTACGGATGTGCAGATACAGTAACAGGACTTGCATTTGCTCAAGTAGATGAGTTAGTTGAATATATTAAAGCTAATTCACTTTAAGTGAGATAAAGTATTTACTAAATGCCCTATGAGGGAACTCGTAGGGTGTTTTTAAAAGTAAAATAGAAATCAGAAAATTTAAAATAAAAATCTAATTAATCTTCAAAGGGGAGTTGGAAAAATGGAGGAGAATCAGGTAATCATGCAAGAAGAAGCGGTTGAGGGGGTAGATGAACAAGAGGTGGTAGAAGAAAGAGGAGAAGTAGAGGAAGGTGTACATACCTATAGTAGTGCTGATGAGTATGTGGCACCAACAGACCCTAAAACTTTGGAAAGATTAGAGTGGTTTCAGGATCAGAAATTAGCTTTGATGATGCACTGGGGAGCGTATTCACAGTTAGGGTTAGTGGAGTCATGGGCACTTAGTGATCAAGATGCAGAATGGTCAAGACGTGGTGTGGATTGGGAAGTAACAAATGAGGAGTTTAAAGCGCAGTATAGGGATCTTAATAAAACTTTTAATCCGATAAGATTTAATCCAGAAGAATGGGCAGACTTAGCTGAAGAAGGTGGGTTTAAATATCTTGTGTTTACAACCAAACATCATGATGGATTCTGTATGTGGGATACGCAGTATTCTGATTACAAAATTACAGGAGAAGATTGTCCATTCCATACCCATAAATATGCGGATATCTGTGGGCATCTTTTTGAAGCAGTAAGAAAAAAAGGATTAGGTATTGCTGCGTACTTCTCAAAAGCAGACTGGCATGTACCTTCTTATTGGACATCTGATATGGAAAGAGGATCATTTACATGGAGAGGACCTTCTTATAAACCAACAGAGCACCCTGAGTTATGGGAAGAGTTCGTACAGTTTACACATAATCAATTGATGGAACTTTGCACGGAGTATGGCAAAATAGATATTCTTTGGTTTGATGCAGGATGGGTATGCCCACAAAATGGGCAGGACATTCGTCTTGGTGAAGTGGTAGATAAGATTAGAAAGTTCCAACCATGGATTTTATCTGCTGATAGAACAGTGGGTGGACCATATGAAAACTATGTGACACCAGAGCAGTGCATCCCATCTAAACCATTAGGTGTACCATGGGAAAGCTGTATCACCATGGGAACTTCTTTCTCTTTTGCCTATGAAGATCAGTATAAGTCACCAAGAGAGCTTGTACATATGTTAGCCAATATCGTAGCCAAAGGTGGAAATTTAGCACTTAACGTAGGACCACAGCCAGATGGTAGAATACCTAGAGGTGCTATCCGAAGTATCAAAGGTCTAGGGGCATGGTTAAAAGTATATGGTGAAGCGATTTATGGCACAAGGGTATGTGCACCTTACTGTGTCGATGAATTTGTATTTACTAAGAAAGGCTCAGATGCATATGCACTTCACTTATATGAA
The DNA here is from genome assembly GCA_051647765.1 of Cellulosilyticaceae bacterium. Lineage (GTDB taxonomy): Bacteria > Bacillota > Clostridia > Lachnospirales > Cellulosilyticaceae > JBOFEH01. The sequence goes on from JBOFEH010000127.1 coordinate 2,820, forward strand.
GAAAATGCTAAGGTTGAACAAAAACAATTCATTCCATACACAGAAGCAGTAACTCAGATTACGCTTGTAGGTAGTAATGAGGCAATACCGTTTGAGCAGGTATCAGAAGGGGTATGGGTAACCTTACCAGAGGCAGCATTAGAACAGACACCGATTGCACATGTCTTCAAAATGGTATAACAAATAAATCAAAGCCCACTAGAATATGGTTTAATCTAGTGGGCTTTCTAAGATGCGTTCTTGGAGCAAAATCTTTTTGGGTTTAGGATTACGATAAAGTAGTCTATAAATAACTTCAGCAGCATGATAGCCAATCTGATAAGGATTCTGGTCAATGATAATGGGTTTGCATGAGAGTAGGTCTAGGTAACCTTCAAATTCATTATCAAAAAGCATAAGTGACAGGTCTTCTGGCATACGTAGTTTTCTTTGATTAAGCAAGCGAATGAGGGGTGGACCATAACCTGTGCTAGTGGTAATAAGCGCAGTTAGTTCAGGGTGAATAGATAAATACTGTTCCACTAGGGAAATAAAATTCTCGTCGCTAGGTTCACAAAAAAGTTGTAGGCTAGGGTTACAGCTACCAGTGAAATCAATAAGAGCTTGCTGATAAGCATTATTTCTTTCAAACACGGAACTTGCAGCTGAGGGGTGTAGACCGATAAAACCAATTTGAGTATGTCCTTTATCAATAAGATACTTGGTACCATTGTAGGCTGCTGTATAGTGATCACAAGCGACATAACTAATGTTGAGATCTGGCAGATAGCGATCAATCAGTACCACGGGAAAGTTGCTTAAACTGAGTTTAACGATTTCTTTATTGTAAGTGCTATGGTCTACAGGAAAGATAATAAGTCCTTTACACTGACTTTGAAGGGCAGTCTGAATCATGAGTTCTTCCAGGTGTTGATTACAATTAGTGACCATAATGCTGAGATTAAGGGAATGAGTTTGTAAATAATCTTGAACACCTGAAGCAATGTGACTAATGAATTTACCTTGAATACCAGGGACAATGAGACAAATCGTAGCATTTTGTGAAGCTGTATGAAGTAACTCTAATGTATTTGCTTCCGGGGAGATAAATGTACCTTTGCCTTGCATGCGATACACTAAACCATCTTTTTCTAAAGACAAAATTGCATTTTTAGCGGTAATACGACTAGCTCCAAACTTAAGTGCTAACTGGTTCTCCGAAGGAAGTTTAAAGTGTGGGGTATGTTTATGTTTTTCAATAATTTCAAGCAGATATTTTCGCATACTAATATAAAGGGGTTCGCTAGGGTTCATAAAGGCTCCTTCGTTTGTTTATACCAAGTATATCAAGTTTGTTAGGGATATAGGTTGGATGAATTGAATATAGAATAATTTTAACCTAAAATCTAATTAATAAGAATAGAGAGTTATAAAATTAAAATAAAAAGTAGAGGATGGGCACACAATGGGAAAAACTTTACCACAATCAATGAAGCATTTAATGGAGCAAGTGAATAGTCAATTAGGAACAGATGAAAAGCTGATTAAGATGTTTGAAAACTGTTATACCAATACATTAGATACAACTGTGAAGCAGTTAGAAGATGGTACAACTTATGTCATCACAGGAGATATTCCAGCAATGTGGCTGAGAGATTCTGTATGTCAGCTAAGACCTTACTATGTGCTTGCCTCACAAGATGAAGAGATTGCAGATATGATAGAAGGATTGGTGAAAAGACAAATGAAGTATATTCTCATTGATGCCTATGCCAATGCATTCAATGAAGAGCCAAACGGCAACTGTTGGGAAAAAGACGAAACAGATGCTTGTGATTGGATTTGGGAAAGAAAGTATGAAATCGATTCCCTGTGCTTCCCACTTCAAATGAGTTATTTACTTTGGAAAAATACAGGTCGCACCACTCAGTTTGATGATCAGTTCAAACAAGCTGTGAGACGCATCCTGGAAGTATGGAGAACAGAGCAAGATCATGAAAATCAATCACCTTATAGTTTTGTAAGGAAAAACTGCTACTTCACAGATACTTTATCAAGAGATGGAAAAGGTGCACTTGTAAAGTCAAATATTGGGCTCACCTGGTCAGGCTTTAGACCAAGTGATGATGCATGTACTTATGGGTATCTCATCCCTTCTAATATGTTTGCAGTGGTAGTACTAGGCTATGTAGAAGAGATTGCAAAAGAAATCTTGGGAGATGAAGCGTTAGCGAAAGAAGCACATACACTAGCAGAGGCAATTAGAACAGGAATCGAGACATATGGAACGGTGAATCATTATAAATTTGGGAAAGTGTATGCTTATGAAGTCGATGGATTTGGTAGCTACAATATCATGGATGATGCTAACTTACCAAGCCTTTTAGCCATGCCATACATAGGGTATGTTTCAGAAGATGATGAAGTGTACCAAAATACAAGGAGAATGATTTTAAGTGAAATGAATCCTTATTTCTATAAAGGGACTGCAGCAGAGGGAATCGGTAGCCCACATACACCAGTCAATTATATTTGGCATATTTCCCTTGCGATGCAAGGATTAACCTGTAGTGATAAAGCTTACAAAAAACAGATTTTAGAAGTCATGAAAAATACAGATGGGGGCAAAAACCTCATGCATGAAGGCTTTAATGTAGATAACCCAGAAGAGTATACAAGAGAGTGGTTCTCCTGGGCCAATGCGATGTTTAGTGAACTTGTATTAGACTACTGCGGATTTAAAGTGAAAAGATAAGGGGGAAAAATGAATGAAAAAAGCACATGTGATTTCACACACACACTGGGATAGAGAATGGTACTTGCCTTATGAAATGCACCATATGCTCTTGGTAGAGTTTATGGACACCTTGCTTGAGACAATGGAAAATGATTCTGAGTATAAAAGTTTTCATCTAGATGGCCAAACGATCATATTAGAAGATTACTTACAAGTAAGACCTGAGAAAAAAGAACAACTCATAAAGCTCATTCAAGAGGAAAGAATCATCGTAGGACCATGGTATATCTTACAAGATGAGTTCTTAACCAGTAGTGAAGCCAATATTCGTAACTTACAAATCGGACATAAAGATGCAGCAAAGTATGGAAAGGTTTCTAAGATTGGATACTTCCCAGATTCCTTTGGAAATATGGGGCAAGCACCTCAAATCCTAAGAGAAGCAGGGATAGATACAGCTATCTTTGGACGTGGTGTTAAACCAACAGGATTTAATAATACAGTAGGCGAGGGTGATAAATTTGAATCACCTTACTCAGAGATGTACTGGGAAAGTAAAGATGGTTCAAAGGTACTGGGGATCCTATTTGCTAACTGGTATAGCAACGGCAATGAAGTGCCAGTAGATCAAGAAGTAGTGAAACCTTATTGGGATAGCCGATTAGCAAATGCAGGTAACTATGCTTCAACAGACCATCTCCTTTTCATGAATGGTTGTGACCATCAGCCTGTACAAACTGATTTATCTCAGGCACTTGATAAGGCACGTGAACTTTATCCAGATGTAGAATTCATCCATTCTAATTTTGCAGACTATATCCAAGCTGTCAAAGACAATGTACCAGACAACCTAAAGGTGATTCAAGGGGAGCTGAGAAGCCAGCAGACTAATGGGTGGTATACTTTAGCTAATACAGCCTCTTCACGTATTTATATTAAACAAATGAATGCTAGATGCCAGATGCTCTTTGAAAAAGTAGCAGAACCACTTGCAACAATGGCGTATGATTTGGGCAAAGCTTATCCGCACCATCTCTTCGAATATGGTTGGAAAGTACTCATGCAAAACCACCCACATGACAGTATTTGTGGCTGTAGTGTAGACTCTGTACATCGTGAAATGGTGACACGCTTTGAAAAAGCAGAAGCTGTTGCGCAGCATATTATCAATGAATCAATGAACTATCTTGTAGATCATATGGATACCACAACACTTCCAGGTGTAGGAGCAGGTGCACAGCCTGTACTTGTAGTGAATACAACAGGATGGACTAAGTCTGATACTGTAACTGTAGAGGTCAAAGTGGGTAAAAAATACTTTAGCGAAGGACCATTTAGACAAGGCATCAATGAGACGAGAGATTATGTAGTAGGCCATTACAAATTAGTAGATGAAACAGGCTCCGAGGTGCCAGCTACCTTTAGAAAGACAGGACTTAAGTTTGACTATGATTTACCAAAAGATAAGTTTAGACAGCCTTATACTTACCAAGG
>JBOFEH010000128.1:0-13955 GCA_051647765.1 Cellulosilyticaceae bacterium
AAAACGGCTGCCCACAATTCATGCAGTGTGTTGCATCGGGGCTATTACCTATATTACATTTATTACAAAACTTAAGGATCTTCATTCCTTCTTGATTATGATATTGCCCCTCCGTCTGAGGTTTATCATCCCAAGTACTCCTGACATCTCGTTTATAAGCCTCAAAGCTATCTTTTTGCTCATCAGTCACTTCCCCTATACGTTTTTCGAGAAGTTCTATTTCTTTTCTAACTACTGTAATCCGACTACATAGTGGCTGATTAACATTCTGCGCATCACCACGCATTTGATAGCTATAACATTCTTTGCCAAGCTGCATATACAACTTTTTAAGATCGTTCTTAAGTGTTATTATATCTTTTCTATATTTGGTCTGATCAATTGTTTTTTGTGTTTGGTCTACTGCTTCTTTGTACGTGTTTTTTAAACTATCTCCTAGTTTATCAAATAAATCTTTCATCGTAACATCCCTCTCCTACATTAAACTTATTGATAGAATTACCTTATTGTACCACATATATTCTTTATTGCAAAAGAAAAGAATGGCTTACTGCCATTCTTGATTTTCATACCCTGCAATGAGTTCTTGTATTTTAGATTGGCATCTCCCACCATGACATGCTCCGTTAGTCGCACCTGTATTTGCCTTCACTTCATCAACCGTTTTGGCACCATTTCGAATACTATTTTTGATTGTATCTCTATTAATTGCACGACAAATACATATCTTGGTTAGTTTGTCTTTAATTTGTTCTTCTAAGCTACTCATCATACACCTCTAATTAATAATTTATATTATATAGTATTCATTATAGTTCTTTTCACTTAGAGTGTCCATCCCCCTTTACCTATTAAAACTAACTTACCCAAAAGGTCACACCGAGAGAGAACACATACCTACACATATCGATGCATCAGTGACACTTTCCTACAAGATAAAAAAGAAGCTACATGTAGCTTCTTTTTACAAGGCTTTATGTATTGACTCCAAAGCTAATTTTTAGTCCTTTATCTACCTGTTTCATGAGCCCATCATCTAAATGACATATCTTTTCTTTGAGCCGCTTCTTATCTATTGTCCTTACTTGCTCAAGTAATATGACGGAGTTTTTGACCAACTCGTATTGATTAGCATCAATCTCTACATGGGTAGGAAGCTTGGCTTTATTGATTTTAGATGTGATAGCTGCACATATAACTGTAGGACTAAATTTATTACCTATATCGTTTTGAACGACTAAGACGGGTCTAATACCACCTTGCTCTGACCCAATAACTGGGCTTAAATCTGCATAAAAGATATCTCCTCGTTTTACTAGCACTCTACTCACTCTCCGCTATACGATCATAATAAGTCTCTACCTCACTTTCCACCTCAAAACATAGTGTTGATATAGATAGATTGATATCCGCCATTTCTTGGTACCCTTTCTTCATGATGTTCATATCAGCTTTGATCTTTGGTTTCTTGAAACAAGATTGACTGCTTGCTTGTGTAACATCCTGGCCATGTGTCATCACAAACCACTCCCTACACTAGGACATGAATACTTGAGCTTACTTTATTTTTTCCATTTTTTGCTCTAGATATACTTAATAACCTCTAAATATATCGCCTTGGTACTCTTTTTCCTATCATGCACATAATTTCATAATTAATGGTGTCTGCTAAATGTGCTATTTCCTCTATTGTAATTTCCAAGTCGCCTTGTTTTCCAAATACGACAACCTCATCTCCCACAGCAATATTGGGTATGTGTGTCACATCTACCATAAATTGATCCATACAAATATTCCCTACTACCTGAGCATAGTGCCCTCTAATGAGTACTCTTCCCTTACCAGATAATCTTCTTGAATAACCATCTGCATAGCCTATTGGAATCGTCGCTATTTTAGTTTTTTGTTCGGTACAATATTTCCTACCATAGCTAATATAATGTCCTTCTGGTAATTCTTTCACATGAACAACTTGAGTCTTAAGTGTCATAGCTGGTTCCAACTGTACTTTATACCCGTCTAAATAATCCGATGGATAGTAACCATACATAATAATTCCAGGTCTTACGACATTAAGATGCGTATGATTATAACTTATGGTTGCCGCACTATTGGCCGCATGAATAATAGGAATTTCTATTCCTACCTCATGAAGTTCTTTTAAAAATCCCATAAAGCGACTCCACTGCTCATTGGTATACTCTGGTTCCTCTTCATCTGCAGTAGAGAAATGTGTAAAAATCCCTTCCACATTTATATTGGATAGCTCTGAAATTTTTCGTACCTCTTCAATACTTTGGGGATCTGACAAAAAACCTATTCTCCCCATACCAGTATCCACTTTAATATGCACATTAACCGTTTTACCAAGTTTTGAGGCTTCGTGCGAGATATAGCGTGCCATCTCATATGAAAATACTGTTTGTGTTAAATCATTAAGAATAAGCCCTTCTATATCAGCAGGTGGTGTATAGCCTAACACTAAGATTGGCGCTTTAATTCCCTCAACTCTAAGTTGTTCCCCTTCTTTAGCAATTGCTACTGCAAGACGGTTAACCCCTTCTTCCTGAAGAATCCCGGCAATCTCCACTGCGCCATGACCATAGCCATCTGCCTTTACAATCCCCATAATTTCTGTATCATTCGGAATGATTTTTCTAATTTCTCTATAGTTGTGTCTAATAGCTTCTGTATTTACCTCGGCAACGACACGTGGTCTAAAAGATAGCATCATAAACCTCCTAGGATTTGCCTTTTTTCTCTATTGTAATTTCGCTTAGTAACTACTTAAAATTCGGCTTTTTTCTTATCATACATTTAAAGTATCTCTGAGGCAACCTCTTTCTTCTATAGATAATATACTCCCCGCAAAAGTAATATAGAACTAAACTCTATGCTAATCTATCACTCTACTGCTCTAGGACGTACAGGACCTCGTCTAATTTACCAATCAAATCACTTGCCATAAGTGTCTGCATACTCCCTCTTTCACAAAGCAAATCAGCTGCCATTCCATGACAGTAAACAGCAAATACCGCCGCCCTCAAAGCATCTAACCCCTGAGCCATCATTCCTCCTACCATTCCTGCAAGGACATCACCACTCCCCCCCTTTGCAAGACCTGAATTTCCGGTAGTATTAATCCAACTCTTCTTACCATCACTTATAATTGTACGCTCTATCTTGCACACAACAGTAATTCCATAGTCATTGGCAAATTGTTTTGTGCACTCTAATGGTGCATCCAAAATAGCCTCTACAGGGACTTCTATCAAGTGACTTAACTCTCCTGGATGGGGTGTAATGACTATAGGTGCCTGCCGCTCTTTGATTTCTTCTAAAATTGGCTTGAGTGCATACAGCCCATCCGCATCAATAACACAAGGCTTCTGGCTATCTAGGACAGCCTTTAGAACTTGGGTGACTTCTTTGCTTCTTCCTATTCCCGGACCGATCACAACATGACTATAGTTTTCTATAATAGCCTGTATTTCTGTAATAGCATCTATCCCTATATGACCCCCTACATCTGCAAGGGGAATTGTCATGGTCTCTGTAAGTTTCTGTTCTAAGATGTCATGAATTGTTCTAGGCACTGCCACACTTACAATACCTGCCCCTATCTTCAGTGTACTATGTGCCGCTAATGTAACTGCACCAGACATCCCTTTTTGGCCACCTATCACCAGCACTTTTCCATAAGTCCCCTTATTACTTCTCATAGACCTCTTGGGTATCCACTTGCTCACATCTGCTACTGTGGTCATCTCTACCTCTGTCTCCATCGTCTCTATGATTTGTGGGGGTATACCAATATCTGCACAAATCATTTGTCCACAATAGCTTACCCCTGGATAAATACACAAACCGATTTTGGGCAATGCAAATGTAATGGTTTGTGTCGCCTTAATCGCTATACCTAATATTCTCCCTGTATCTGCACAAATCCCTGAGGGTATATCAATACTTATGACAGGCTTTTTCACTTGATTCATTGCCTCTATGATGTGATAAAAATCACCTCTTACAGGCTTCGATAACCCTGTTCCTAAGAGTGCATCTACCAAATAATCTGCTGAGTCAAATAAATCATCATAATCTGTTTTACTATTGTATTCAACTAACGCCATCCCCATACTACGACATATCTCAAAATATATTTTTGCATCTTGGGATAATTTATCCTTTGGTCCCATCATCATAATACTTACTTGATGCTCTGACCACAGTTTGAGCTGCCTTGCTAGGGCTAACCCATCTCCCCCATTATTCCCTAAACCACAGACAATCACAATATGTCCCTTAGGCAGTTTATTCAGTTCTTTATAAACACTATAAGCCGCATGCTCCATGAGGAGCACACTAGGCACACCGTACTCATGGATTGCGTTATGGTCAATTGCTCTTATCTGCTCCTTGGTTACTATTTTCACATTCTACCCTTCCTTCAATTGTAGCATAAGCTACAGCATATGTTTGACAATGAGAGATACTCAGATGAATATGCGTTCCACCCATTTCTTCAAATCTAGCCTTTGCCCCATCATAAAGTCTCACATAGGGTTGCCCAAAATCACTTTTTAAAATGACAATATCACTAGGCCCAAACTTTCTAAATCCTGTACCTAGTGCCTTACTTACCGCTTCTTTTGCAGCAAACCTTCCCGCAATAGTTTCTCTAGGATAGCCTAACTGCTCTAATAGAGCACGCTCTTCTTCCCTAAATAGTTTTTCCCGGAAACTTGATGTGCGATTCATAGCCTTATCCACCCGTTCAATCTCTATGATATCTGTTCCTATTCCTCTAATCACAACTATTCTCCTAACTTACGATCCACCTTATCAAGATACTTATAGCCTATCATCTTGTGTAAATAATTATAGATTCCACTAATAGCCTTATCATACTGCTTCTTCTCTTCAGTTTTCTCAACTACTTGCTTTCTTAATCCATCTATCTCTTGTTCTAACTTATTTTTCTTGTGTTTATAGTCCTCCATTGACCCATAGGCATCTAATACCACACTTTCAATAAGTTCTTTATTAGTGCTTTCAATCAAATCCCCTACTTCTAGTGCTCTTTGCTCTAGTTTTTCTATCGTTTCATTGGTCTTTAATATGGCCTGTGATGTTTTATCTAGTTCACTTATTTTGTCAGTGTTTCCTTTCTCATTAACCTCTTGGCTGATCACTAATACTTGCTGCAATAAGTTCTGTTTGACAACAGTGTACTCTTTCATATCTGTCACAAGCGTAGCTTGCTCCTTTAGCAACTCTTTTAAATTCTTTTCCTGCTCACTAATATCTGACTGACTAAGTGCCTCTCGCATTTGGTACCATAAGTTATCTAAAATAACAATAGGCAGGTTTTTTGACTCTAACAACTTCTTAATTTGCTCTAAATCTTTATCTGAAATTTTGTTTTTTGAACTTTCTTCTTTAACCTCTTGTTGCTGCATTTTTTTAGTTTTCTTAAATTTACCAAACATACTCTACCTCCACTTGCTTTCCATTCATAATACCTTACCTTTTATTATATCGTACTTTTTTTGCAAAAAGATAAAAAAATGCACACCCCTCTCAGAAAATCTTTATTTTCTAAGAAAAGTGTGTCTATTATTTATTCTTCATCTTCTGTTTCATGAATTTTATATGCAAGTGTCATAAGAGAGTGTGACAGGTGTACGTTCTCTACTTGCACTGTATTCGGTAAATATAAATCAACTGGTGAGAAGTTCCAAAGCCCCTTCACGCCCCAGTCTGCTAATTTTTCAGCTGTTTGTTTAACTTTTGTTTTTGGCATTGTAAGAATAGCAATATCTACTTGATTGTTTTTTACGAACTTTTCCATCTCATCAATATCTCTTACTTCTAACCCACGAATACTCATCCCAATAAGTCTCGGGTTAACATCAAATAGTCCTACAAGATGAAATCCTCTTTTATTAAATGACCCATAGTTTGCTAAAGCTTGACCTAAGTTACCTACGCCTACAATAATCATATTGTGCTTTTTATCTAATCCCAAAATTTTTGCTATTTCATCATGTAAATACTCTACATTATACCCATATCCTTGTTGCCCAAACCCACCAAAATTATTTAAGTCCTGTCTAATCTGAGAAGCTGTTACTTTCATCTTCTCACTCAATTCCCTAGATGAAATTTTTGTGACACCGTTGTCTAAAAGTTCCCCTAAGTACCTATAATATCTTGGCAATCGTCTAATTACTGCCATAGAAATCTTTCTCTCTTCAGTCACTTTTTTCACTCCTTATTATGTATTATCCTCAGTATATCATCTTAGTTTTTTTTTTGTCAATCTTAGTTCCCTTTATAGCCATTGGTTCTTTCATTTTTATAGTATTTCTGATAAGATGGTTTTATATTACAGGAAGGAAAAAAAAATATGATTATTGCATGTAACCACATTAGCAAATCTTTTAATGATGAGATCATCTTAAAAGATGCTCATTTTCATATAGAAAATAATGACAAAGTTGCTTTAGTTGGCAACAACGGTGCCGGAAAAACAACACTCTTTCGTATTTTAACAGGTGAGTGCCTACCTGATGACGGAGATGTGTATTATGCCAAAGAATGTTCTATCGGGTATCTCAAACAACATATGGAGCTAGCCTCTGAACTCACCGTCTATGACGAGCTTCTCCACGTATTTGACGAAGTCATCGCCTTAGAAAAAAGGCTCCATGACCTAGAACAAGAAATTGCAAGAACGCATTCCCTTGATCTGACACATACTTATGACGAGCTTCGTCAGGTCTTCGAAAACAGCAAAGGCTATGAATACAAAAGTCTCGTAAAAGGTATATTAAAAGGCCTTGGCTTCACTCCTGAAGTTTATACACAACCTATCCGCACGTTATCAGGGGGCCAAAAAACACGTATTGCCTTAGCCAAACTTCTTTTAGAAGAGCCAAGCTTACTTCTATTAGATGAGCCGACTAACCACCTTGATATCGAAGCCATTGAATGGCTAGAGAACTTCCTCAAAAGTTACCGCGGCGCTGTTATTATTATTTCTCATGACCGCTACTTCTTAGATAGAATTGTTAATAAAACTGTTCATCTTGAATGGGGCTGCTCTCATATTTATAACGGTAATTATAGTGACTTCGTCATAGAAAGTGCACAGGCTTATGAGGCAGCTATGCACCAATACGAAAAACAACAACAAGAAATTGCACGTCAAAAAGCTGTTATTGCTAAATTGCGCCAGTTCAATCGTGAAAAATCAATCAAACGTGCGCGAAGTCGCGAAAAACTTCTAGAAAAACAAGAAGTCCGCGAAATCCCTATGATTGATAACAAACCAATGAACCTTATTTTAGCACCACAAATTACAAGTGGTAATGATGTTGTGACAGTATCCAATCTTGCCAAGTCTTTCCCTGACAAAATGCTCTTTAATAGCATTGATTTTCAAATCAAGCGTGGTGAGCGTGTCGCTATTGTTGGGCCAAATGGTGTGGGTAAAACCACTTTATTCAGAATGATTCTTGGCACTGACACTCCAAATGCAGGTACTATTGAACTTGGTTCGAGAGTTATGGTCGGATATTACGACCAAGAACATATGACATTAGATACTTCTAGTACAATCATTGAAGAAATCCAAAATACTTTCCCAACACTGACTAACGGACATATTCGTAATGTTTTAGCAGCATTCCTCTTCACAGCTGATGATGTCTTCAAACCGATTAGCACACTTAGTGGTGGGGAACGTGGACGTGTTGCTTTAGCCAAAATCATGCTCTCTCAGTCAAACTTCTTGCTTCTTGATGAGCCAACGAACCACCTTGACATTTTATCAAAAGAAGTTCTAGAAAGTGCACTTGCTCACTATGAAGGTACAATTCTTTATGTATCTCATGACCGTTATTTCATTAATCAAACAGCGACACAGATTTTAGAAATGAGTCCTCATTGTATGACGACGTATCTTGGCGACTACGACTATTACCTAGAGAAAAAACAAGAACAAAAACTTGAAGCAGCTATCACCGCTCCAACTGTTACTGCAACAAAGTTAGACTGGCAAAAACAAAAAGAGCTTCAATCTCAAATCAAAAAAGTCAAAAACAGTATTTCACTTACAGAAAAAGAAATTGAATCCAAAGAATCCCGTATCCTAGCTATTGATGATGAACTTTGCCTAGAAGAAGTGTATACAAACTTTGACCTTTCACGGGACCTCATGAATGAGAAAGAACTTCTCGGAAGTTGTTTAGAAGAACTCTATGCCAACTGGGAAATTTTAAATGATCAACTTTTAGAACTTGAAAATTAATTTTAAAAATCTCTATCTACTGTAAATCAAAAAAGAAGTGAACTAAGTCTACTAAGACCTAGTCACTTCTTTTTAATTATCTAAATTCATATTGTGGGCTGCATTTTGTATATGCTGATCCACAAGACGCTCTGCTTCTTCTGTATTATGATTTTTGATTGCTTCATAGATTGCACGATGTTCGTTTAATAACTCTTTGGCTCTACCAGGTGTTGCAATAGATGCACGCCTTGCCTTCTGAATATAATAATGAAAATCTGACAATGTATGTTCTAGTGTTTTGCTCTTTGTTGCCCTATAAATAATATCATGAAAATCATGATCTAATGCTTTAAGATGATTTAAGTCGTTTTTGTTTACGTAGAATTCTGTTAAGTCAATGATTTCTTCCATACGTCTAAGTTCTGCGTCTGTAATACGCTCTGCTGCCCTCATTCCTGCTAAGCCTTCTAGTTTTGAACGAATCATAAAAATATCTTGCACATCTTCTTGTGTGATTCCAGATACTATTGTTTCTTTGTTAGGGATAGAATGTACTAAACCTTCTAATTCAAGCTGTCTAATTGCCTCTCTTACAGGTGTTCTGCTCACCCCTAATTCTTTTGCAATAGCACTCTCTCTTAGTACATCCCCTGGTTGATACTGTCCTTCTAGTATAGCTTCTCTTATGGCAACAAAAACACGTCCTCTTAAAGATGACTTTTCATTGACCTCTCCCTCGTATCTCACTGTTGTCCTCCTTAACCCGTACTATTTTTTCGTACGTGGATATATGTATACAATCCTATTTTATCAACTTTTCTTTAAATTGCAATGGTTTCTTTTAATATTGAACCCAGTTACCATTTGAATCCTCCATTGCAACAATACTCTCTACTATTTCCCTATTTTGAAGGCGATATTGTCCTTCCTCTAATACAAAATGAGACTGCCATCTTAGCATCACTTGATACTTCTCTTCTTGTATTTGATTATTCTCACCTTCTTCTTGATTTGTCATTGTGACAATCTCTAGCAAATCCGCTTCAATACCACCCGCATCATCTATTTGATACGAATCTAGCTCTATTGTAAGATCTGCCCCAACAATCTTCTTGTGGTTAACAAACCAGCTTTCAAACTCTGTTTCTATTGCCTCTTTATTATCTCCTAAAAGATAGTTTTCTAAACCACTAACATCTCCCGTACGAATACTCCCTAAATAGGCCTCATAAAAGGCGTTAATAAACTGCTTAAAAACAGTTTCTCCTTTTGGAGATAAAATCATTTCTCCTACTTGTACTGGACTTAGATCTTTGGCGACACTTACCGCTTCTACCATAGGTTCTAAATAACCTTCTTTATCAAACACCTTTACGTCATACTGGCCTTCTAACACCTGTTCAAAAACAACCTCCCCCGTCATACTTTGCTTTTGCACTCCAGCCATCTCTACTATCGTTCCTATAGGCGCCTCTACACTGACACGCCTTGTCGTATAGGGAGATACCACTTCACTGACCTTAGGCACTTTGACCTTGGTCACGTAATCCGGTTGTAATCCTTTTGGATATGCCATCCTCACAACATATTCTCCTGGCAAAAGCTTGGCACTTAACTCCCCACCTTGCTGGGGTGATAAGAGACTACCATTAATGTAGACTTTTGTCCCTTGTGGTGCCTTAATATTCAGTGAGCTTGTCTTATAAGGAAAGACAATTTGCCATTTGCCGTTATCCTTGGTGAGTTTAATGACACTTCCTTTATTACCACTCTCTAGCACATAAACAAGTTCATAAAAGACTTGTCCTTCTTTTTGATAATGGACCTTACCTTTTTGCAACTTCACAAAATCTATATTTTGGTTGTAAGCCTGCATATACCTTAAAAGGTCTTCTTTTGCATACTCCTGTAAAACTTGATCTTTTAGAAATGTCTCATACACTTTCTCATAATCTCTAGTATTCATAGCCTGTATATATTGATTAAGGCTATATATAGGTTGATTTCTATACCTTATCCCAATTCCCAGTCCAATGATAAGTGTGAGTCCCCCTATGATTACCCATATTCCCGGTAGCTTATCTCTCTTACTCCCATTCATAACATTCCCCCTCATATGATAAAATCTACTCTATTATATGAGGGAGTTTGTCCCAATATGACCTCATTTCTCTATAAACTCACAAAATCACATATAGGAACGCACAACCTATAGGTACCCACAAGTTATCTCTTCCCCTAGTTGCTATCGCCTCTAAAATGGCACCTACAATACCTATCATAAGAGAAAGTTCTAGATTACTGGGGTTGTTTGCTAGCCATGTTGCACCACTTACAACCATAACAGTAACTCCAAACATCGTTAAACTGCCACCTATGCTCTTTGTATTGCCCCTTAGCCTATAAGTACAGATAGGCCAGCGTCTTCCTATAAGTGCTGCAAAACCATCACCATATCCCATAACCAATGAACCTACTAGCCCAATAGTCAAATCTCCTAATCCATAACTCATGAGAGTTAGAATAATCATACTGACGCTATAATAAATCGTTCCATATCCAGGATCTCTCTTGCTTACTTGAATTTGCCTAAAAAGTCTATATTTGTTGCCTACGAGATTGACCACTAAAAAAGAGAGACTAATCAGCAAAGGTCCCCATATCTTCTGAAAAAAGAGCATACTGATGAGCCACCAATTAGCAGTCATAATGTGAACAAACTTACGGCTCACTTCTTCTCCGTAACGTTGTATGGCATATGCCACTACTAGTATCACTGCCACATACCCATAACATGCTATAAGCCCTATCATCGTCTACCTCCTCTCTCAAACATCTCTCATCTTCATAGTATTCCCATTTCCACAAAAAAAGCAGGCACTATAGGCCCGCTTTTAAATGATTATTTTAGAGATTATTGATGACACAGTCTGCAAACTCGCCGCCTGTTGCACCATCATTTCTTCCTGTCATTTTTACAGTATCATTTGCAATGCGAAGTGCTTTGACCACACGGTCAGCTTCTTCTACATACCCAATATGACGAAGGAGTAGCTCTGCAGCTTTGATCATACTTGCTGGATTTGCATAGCATGCTCTACCGGTTTCAACCATACGTGGTGCGCTTCCATGGATCGCTTCAAACATTGAATATTTGTTACCAACATTTGCACTTCCTGCTGTTCCTACGCCGCCCTGAATTTGAGCTGCTTCATCTGTAATAATATCACCATATAAATTAGGTAGTACGAATACTTCGTATTGATTTCTTACTTTATCATTAATAAGATTTGCTGAGATAATATCTACGAACCAATCATCTACTTGAAGGTCTGGATAGTCTTTTGCTACCTCATAACAGATTTCTAAGAATTTACCATCTGTCTTTTTGAGGATATTAGCTTTTGTAATAATGGCTACATTCTTTTTACCATTTTTAACAGCGAAGTCCATTGCAGTTTTTGCAATACGTCTTACACCTTCTGTTGTAATCACGCGGAAGTCAAATGATACATCCTCATCAATATGAATTCCTCTGCTTCCTAATACATATTCTCCCTCTGTATTTTCACGGAAGAATGTCCAGTCAATACCTTCTTCTGGTACAGCTACTGGGCGTACATTTGCAAATAAGTCAAGCTCTCTTCTCATCGCTACATTAGCACTCTCAATGTTTGGTCCATCACCTTTACTTGGTGTTGTTGTAGGCCCCTTAAGAATAACATCACATGCCTTAAGCTCTGCAAGAACATCATCTGGGATTGCTTTATTCACTGCAATACGGTTTTCGATTGTAAGCCCTTCGATTGTCTTAAATACAATACGTCCACTTGCAACATCATCTGCAAGTACTGCTTTTAGTACACGTTCAGCTTCACTTGTAATCGCTGGACCAATACCGTCTCCACCACAGCATCCAATAATAATTTTGTCAAGTGCAGCATAATCTACTGCCTCTGTATCATTCTTCATACGTTCTACTCTTGCTAATTGTTCCTCTACTAATTGAGCAAAATGCTCACCAGCTCTTGTTAATTTTTCCATGATGTTTCCCCCTATTGCTTATTTGCTAATTCTTTAATCATATTAATTTTACCGCCGTAAAGTAGCATTTCTCTTTCACGTGTAGATACTTCTAACTTCATGATATAAGTAAGATTTTTGGTTTTGTTGACAACCTCTACCTCATTACTATTTGCAACTTGCTCTTTGACATTTGTGATGGCTAAATCATCCATCACATCAACGGTGTCATAGTCTGCCGGATTTGCAAATACAAGAGGGATAATCCCTGAATTGATGAGGTTCGCTTTGTGGATACGTGCAAAGCTCTTTGTAAGCACTGCCTTGATGCCTAATTGTAATGGTGCAAGCGCAGCATGTTCTCTTGAAGAACCTTGGCCATAGTTATCCCCGCCAATAATCATGCCACCACCATTTGCTTTTGCACGTGCTGGGAATGCCTCATCACAAGGTGCTAAGCAGAACTCTGCAAGATAAGGTACATTCGATCTAAATGGCAATAAGCTTGCATTAGATGGCATAATATGATCTGTTGTAATATTATCCTCTACCTTAATTAAGGCTTTGCCCTCGCAGCTTTCAAGTGTACTGTTAAGTGGGAATGGCTTGATGTTAGGCCCTCTTACCACCTCTACATTTTCAGGTGCATCACTTGGTGGTACCACCATATTGTCGCAAGCTACAAACTGCTCCGGCATAACCACTGTTAAGTCAACATCTTTCACATCTGTTGGATCTGTAAGAACCCCTGTGATTGCACTGGCTGCAGCTGTTTCTGGACTGACAAGGTATACCCCTGCAGATGTTGTACCACATCTCCCTTTAAAGTTACGGTTAAATGTACGAAGTGAAATAGCATCTGTTGCTGGTGCCTGCCCCATGCCGATACATGGACCACACCCTGACTCTAAAATTCTAGCACCTGCTGCAACAAGGTCAGCTAATGCCCCATTTTGAGCTAGCATTGTTAATACTTGTTTTGATCCTGGTGAGATCACAAGACTCACATCTGGGTGAACTGTTTTACCTTTTAAGATTTTTGCTACACGCATCAAATCAAGGTAAGAACCATTGGTACAACTTCCAATTGCCACTTGGTTAACTTTAATGCCTGCTACTTCACCGATTTCCTTCACATTATCAGGACTGTGTGGCGCTGCAACTAACGGCGTAAGTTCATCTAAGTTAATCGTAAGTTTCACATCATACTGCGCATCTGCATCTGGTGTGAGCATCTTCCAAGCTTCTTCTCTACCTTGTGCTTTGAGGAATGTACGTGTCACTTCATCACTTGGGAATACAGAAGTTGTCGCACCAAGTTCTGCGCCCATATTAGTAATTGTTGCTCGCTCTGGCACAGTAAGGTTTGCAATTCCCTCTCCTGTGTACTCAATCACACGACCCACGCCGCCTTTAACACTAAGTGTTCTGAGTACTTCTAAAATAATGTCTTTTGCTGATACAAATGGTTTAAGCTGACCTACAAGTTCTACATTCACAACTTCTGGCATTGTAATGTAGTAAGTGCCGCCACCCATAGCTACAGCTACATCTAATCCACCTGCTCCAATAGCAATCATCCCAATTCCACCACCTGTTGGTGTATGGCTATCAGAACCAAGTAAGGTTTCTCCTG
>JBOFEH010000129.1:0-33412 GCA_051647765.1 Cellulosilyticaceae bacterium
GGGATTCGAACCCCGGACCCACGCCTTAGAAGGGCGTTGCTCTATCCAGCTGAGCTATGGATACATGGAGCGGGTGATGGGAATCGAACCCACGTGGCCAGCTTGGAAGGCTGGTGTTCTACCATTGAACTACACCCGCTTATATAAATGATCTTGTCTGCTAGGCGCTTGCCTTAACTGACAAAATGTATTATACATAAATTGAGTGCTTACGTCAACACCTTTTGAAAAACTTTTTTTATTTTTTTACTTATGACAAGTAGGCTTTCAAAAAAATGGATGCGCAGTTGCTTTATTTGCAGCCACTAGCTGCCTTATTTGAGCATCCTTTAAAACACCATTTTCAATCTCTAATATTGCAAAAGATGGGTACGTTGTGTCTCTTGGCTGTACCAAACTCCCAGGATTTAATAATAAAATCCCCTCTTTTTTTTCTTTAAATGCTGAGTGCGTATGACCAAATATAGCAATTTTTGCTTCATGTGCAGCTGCATCTATCAAAACTTCTTCATAGTGATGTTTGACATGGTGCTTATCCCCATGGGTTATAAATATAGGCACTCCGCCCACGTCTATTAACCTATTACGCTCTACTCCCATATCCCTAAAATCACAGTTTCCAGGAACACCTTCAACCACTAGCTCTGGGTATTTTTGTTTGATTTCTAATGCATCTGCAATATAGTCTCCCGCATGAAGAATATGTGTTAATCCATAAGGCATCAGAAGTTTTACAAGCATATCAACCCTTTGTGTTTTTCCGTGGGTATCACTAATGACTAATACTTTCAATCTCATACCTCCAAAATGTCTTTAATATATGCTTTCATAGCCTGCAATGCTTTTCCTCTATGACTAATTTGATTTTTAACTTCTGAAGAAATTTCTGCCGTAGACTGATTTGTTCCCTCTATATAGAAAATCGGGTCATATCCAAAACCATTGTTTCCTCTTGCTTCATAACCGATATAGCCTTCGATTGTTCCCCTTGTCGTAACCGTCTCATGCCCTTTTATTGCTGCTGCAATCACACATACAAATCGGCCTGTACGTTCCTCCATTGGTACATCTTTGATCTTATCTAAAATAATTTGGTTCTTTTCACTATAAGGTGTATTCTTGCCTAAATAACGTGCTGAATATACCCCTGGCGCTTTATCTAAACAATCTATCTCTAGTCCCGAATCATCAGCTAAGACAAGTGCCTGTGTAAACTGCGCTAGTGCCTCTGCTTTAATAACGGCATTCTCTTCAAAAGTTGCCCCATTTTCTTCAATTTCCATATCTAGGCCAGCCTCTGTCATAGTCAATACTTCTACAGGTAGATCTTGTAAAATCTTTTTAATTTCCTTTACTTTTCCTTGGTTTTGCGTAGCAAAAATAATCTGTTTCATTTGTATCTCCCTCTAGGGTTCCAAGTAGTATAACTCATAGCTTTGTTTCGTACAAAAGCTATAATCACTTCCTTCTGGTAAAGGCACCGTATCACCCTCAACCTCTAACTTCATAACTTTTGCATGAGTCTCGGTAAATGCCCATTCCATAAGTCTTGTCCCAATAATATATTCTGTATAGGTCCCACCACCATAACTTAACAAGTCTTTTGATAAGTTGATTGTAACCTCTTCATTTTCATATTTTACCCCTAAAATATCAATTTGTGAAGTCATCCCTGTCTGTTCTTTAATCTCTTCAAGTACGACCTTAAGGCTCTCTTCATACCATTCATTTGCATGAATGGTTCCTGTTAATATGAAAAATAATACAACTGCCACCAAGATACATTTTGTCCATTTTTTCTTTTCCATACCCAACACTCCTTTTTCCTTATTTTCCCATTTAACCAATAGGTTTTCAAGAAAAAACGTTCAACAAAAAAAGTAACTAGTCTCTCTCTAGTTACTTTTTACTCTTATATTATTATCTAAATGACAGGGTTTCAAATATTTCTACAATACCTTCGTACACTGCTCTTGCATATTTTTGATTATAAGATGGATCCTTCATCTTATATGCATCTTCTTTATTGGTTAAAAATCCACCTTCTAATAAAATAGCTGGCATACGACTTGTTCTAAGCACTGCTAAGTCTGGACGGGGTTTGACTTTACGGTCTACATTGCCACATTTGCTAATAATGCGATTTTGAACAATTTGTGCCATTTGCTTGCTTCTTTCATCCGCACTATTTGGATAATATAGTATTTCTGTTCCTTTAACCGTTGCTCCCGCTGAGTTATTATGCACACTTACAAAAATATCTGCCTCAATATCATTCGCCAGTGCTGTACGATCACCTAAAGACGGATAAACATCATTGGTTCTCGTAGCATAGACTTTAATTGTTGGGTCTCTTTGTAATAAGTCATACACCAACATGGCTTGTTCTAGATTAATTTCTTTTTCACGTATCCCATTTGCACTGGCACCACCATCACTGCCACCATGTCCTGGGTCTATGACAACCACTCTGCCATATTTTTGCTGTGGTTTTACAAGCTCTATCTGAATCATATTATCGGATTCATACACATTCACTGCTTGTACTGTTTTTTCATCAATAACAAGTTTTGTGGTTCCTTCTGTGACCATATAGAATTGATTGACTTTGTCATCTTGTACACTATAAACTCCTTGGTCAAAGAATGTTTGATAGTCTGCCCCTAAGTCAATCACAATTTTCTTAGTTGTATAACTATCTTTCATGCGCATTTGTCCTGCACTTAGGCCTTGTGGCTTTCTGAGTGTAATCATAGGATTTTTTTCATGTTGATAACTTACATTTTTAAGAGAAGATTCTGCAAATCGAATATAGGTATGTCCTGCAATTTCCTTGGTCTGAGTAATCACTTTAACACCTGGTTGATAGACAACCGTAAGTACTACACCTTCTCTTGTTTCTCTCGCAGATACACTATTAATGTATTTTTGGTTAAGGCCTCCCCAATTAAGATTACCACTTAAAGTTGTATTTGGAATCGTAACTGTCATTTCATACTTATCTTGGTTTTCGCTGATTTTCAATTGGCTCGGTACAATATTTTGAATCACTATGTAGTCATGACTGGCCTCTTCTCCGGCACCTATCATTTCAATCTCTTGTGGGGAAAATTCTATTTGAATACCAAGACGTGTGTCTCCTAACATCACCTGAGGCTTAGCCGGAGATTTAAGGTCAAATACAATACGTGTTGTATCTGATGTAAACTGGCTTGTCCTAATACCACTTATATAAGGATTAGTAGCTGGTGTGATACTACTGCTTAATTGATTTTTACTATTAGGTATGTCTATAATTAATTTACCACTTTGCATAGATGCTTTAAAATCACTTATTTCACTCAATGCATCTATATAAACTACTGTGGTATCCCCACTTAGCACCCCTACATTTTGTATAGTCGTTGTCTCAAACATCATAGGTTCTAACCACTGACTTAATAAGTTAGGGCTGCCCATGTACATTTCTCTTAACCCTCGCAATGTTCCAATTAACCCATCCCCTTCTCCAAGCTGTGGATACACTACATTTTGATTTGGGGCAGTTGGAATAGCAATATAGTCATTTTCTTTTAAATCCAATCCACTTCCTGATGGCAACTCTGGTTCTGGCATCGGCTCTGGTTCTGGTGTAGGGTCTGGCTTAATCTCTGGTGGTAACTCTGGTTTTATCTCTTCATCTGGCATCGTCTGATTTGATGCTAGAATACGAACCTCTCTAGGATTACCTGTTACCCACTTAACATCAAATCCTATCTCCTCACTAATAAAACGTACAGGTACCATTATTTTGTCATTGATTGACTTTGCCGGTACATCCATTAGCACTGTCTCCCCATCTATCCAGGCAGTCAAATCATTCATTCCCAGTACAATCAATCTATCCTCATATTGAACATAAACTTTCTTTTCATAAGACTTCCACTCTACCTTGGCACCTAGCGGCTCAAATACTTCTCTAGCAGGTACCAAAACACGCCCTTCTATCTGTACTGGTGGCATCACCTTCGTTTCAACTTGCTCATCATTAACGTAGAGATGAATAGGTTTTTCATTATATTTATGCACTTGGCCATCATATACTAATTCCATTGCTGATACACATACAGTATTCATACTCATCAAAATTACCGTCGCGCTCAAAAGTGCTTTTTTGAACTTCTTTTTCATGGTGTTACTCCTTTAACAAATGTTGTCATTATGTGCTATTATATACTTCTTTTATTATATCAAAAAAAACAGTATATGACAAAACCATTTAATATTCTTGTAATACTTTTGGAATATTTTAGAAACAAAAAAGGTTCGTCTCATTATTTGACGAACCTTTTTGCCTATTAGTCTCGCTTTTTATCATTTTCCTTAAGCATCAGTATACTAACCAAAGCAACACCTACACACACTGTCAGTACGATAAGCGCTATTTGCCATAAGTGTTTTAAATCACTCTTAGGTAACATATCATAAATAGCCCCTATGATTTGCGGCACAAATGCTGCCCCTAAAAAGCCTGCAAAGTTTATCATAGACATTGCCATCCCTGAATACTGCGGTGGATACTGCTCTTTTGCATAACCCCAACCTACAATAAAACTTGTTCCTGTAAACCCTAAGACAAAAAATAGTATATACAACATCCCAAAAGGTATGAGCCCCGTTGTGAACAACACCCAACACACCAAATGAATGCTTCCAAACAATATCATAGGCTTCTTATAACTCTTCATCATATCGGATAATCTACCTACCGCCATGCATCCAATAGCAACCCCCAAAGTAATCATACTCAGAACATTTGTTGCTGCAACTTTTTCTACACCATACACATCCTGTAGCAATGTTACACCCCAGTTTGCAGTAAGTGTAATGGTCGCACCAAAAGTTAATGCAAACACAATCATCGGAGGATAAAGCTTCTTATTCTTAATCATTTGTTTTAGCACTTTACCTATAGCTTCTTTAGGCTCATTACTTACCTTGATAGGCTGTGTTTTCTCTTTAATCATAATCCAGCACAATACTGCCATAAGGACACTAATTCCCCCAATAACAATAAATACTTGTCGCCATCCTATAGCCTCTGTCATCAACACCAGTGGTGTCAGTGCCAATAATGACCCCATATTCCCTACAAATGATGTCACCCCTGACATCGTTGCAAACTTTTCTTTTGGGAAATAATCTGAAATAATCTTGAGAATACACACAAAGGTCACAGACACCCCTATTCCTACAATAAATCTTCCCAAAAAGGCAACTGCCATATTCGGACTCACCCCAAAAACAATAGATCCTATTGCTGCAAGGAACGTTCCTCCTACAATTGTTTTTTTAGGCCCTAATGTATCCGCTAGTATTCCCGTGGGTACTTGCATCAGCATATAAGCATACATATACATTGACCCAAGTAGTGCAAACAACGATCCCCCTTGTGGTGAATCTAACAGCCCAAAATCTGATAATACCTCTTGCCGCACTGCTCCTGTTGACACCCTATGAAAAAATACGATGACATACACCAGTGCAACCACTGCCCAAATCAAATAAGGATACCACTTTTTTTCTATGTACCGGTTCATATAATCCCTCCCCATTTTTGATACATAGTTCTATTATAAGTGATACCCTTTAATATTTAGAATATTTATTTAAATTTTTTTATATTTTCTAACGTTTTTGCAATCCTTAATAGCTTGTTTTCAGTAAAATGTCCTCCTATAAGCTGAATCCCTATTGGCAATCCATTTTGATCTACACCACAAGGCATAGATAATGCTGGCAATCCTGCAATATTACTACTTACTGTATAAATATCAGAAAGATACATTTCTACCGGAGTGAGTTTTCCCCCTAATTCAAATGCAGTTGTCGGCGTTGTTGGTGCCAAAATCACATCAAATTGCTTCATAACACTCACCAATTCTTCCCTGATTAATGTACGCATTTTGAGTGCCTGCTCATAGTAAGGATATTCCCCCTTGTACTGGCTCACATAATTCCCTAATAGAATTCTCTTTTTTACCTGCTTCCCAAACCCTTGTGTTCTATTGTTCTCTAATACACTGAGTCCTGCAGTTGCCTCTACACACGTAATCATATAATAAGTTGGAATGGCATAGTCAATATGCGGTGTCGTAATTTCTTCTACAATTGCACCTCTTTGCTGCAATGCTTTTGCCACATCAATGACAGCCTTACGCACCTCTGGGCTAAGCCCTTCCACAAAATATTCCTTGGGTAGTGCTATTTTCATGCCTTCTATAGACTCATCAATCCCTTCAAGGTAATTATGATAGCTATGTTCTACCGACATTTTATCTTTGGGATCATATCCTGCAATCTCATTCAAAATCAACCCTGCATCCGTAATACTTCTGGTTAGTGGCCCTACTTGATC
Source organism: Cellulosilyticaceae bacterium (assembly GCA_051647765.1). Taxonomy (GTDB): domain Bacteria; phylum Bacillota; class Clostridia; order Lachnospirales; family Cellulosilyticaceae; genus JBOFEH01. The sequence continues at coordinate 6,398 of JBOFEH010000129.1, forward strand.
AAAAGACATAGCTAGTGGAACGACTCCATGTCTTGACACCGCTCCATAGGTAGGTTTGAGACCTACTACACCACAATAAGATGCTGGTTGTCTAATAGAGCCGCCTGTATCCGTACCTAGTGAATAAACACCCATCTCTGCTGCCACTGCCACTGCACTCCCACCTGATGACCCTCCAGGTATTCTGGTCTCATTCACCGGATTGTGTACTTTGCCAAAATAGGACGTCTCATTAGATGATCCCATTCCAAACTCATCCATATTGACTTTTCCTAATAATATAGCACCCGCCCTGTCTAACCGGTCTACTACCGTTGCATTCTCTTGGGGCACAAAATGTTCAAGTATCCTAGATGCACAGGTTGTCCTAATCCCTCTCGTACAAATATTATCTTTGAGAGACATTGGAATCCCTGCTAGAGGGGACAAACTTTCCCCTCTAGCAAGCTTTTGGTCAATCTCATAAGCTTTTTGTAATGCCTGTTCTTCTGTAACTGTAATAAAGGCATTGAGCCTACTATTTTTTTGTTTAATATTGTCTAAATGCATCTGGGTTAATGCCACACTTGTGATCTCCCCATTTCTTAACGCACTACTGAGATATTCTATCGTCTGCATCATCAACCACTCCTATTCCAATATTGTTTGAGGCATTATCACATAATCTGATAATAACGCTTGCAACACTTTGGTTTCTTGTAAAAAGTATTCATCTGTTGTAATGGTATAGGCTGGCTTGATGTGTGGGATATCTACGGTCTTAATCTGCTCAAATAATGTAATAACCTTATTTAATTCGTCTAAATAATAATCCACTTCTGCTCCGTCAAGCTTAATTGCTGCATCTTCAGCAATCTGTTGTAATGTCTCTGCTGTCAATTTCATAAACCTACTCCTATCTCCCAATCAGACTTAAAAATTCGTCTTCTGTTAAGATTGGGATGCCCAATTCATGAGCTTTTTTATTCTTACTTGATGCCGAATGGCTATCATTATTAATCAGATAATCTGTTTTTTTACTTACAGAACCTGTGACTTTGCCACCTAATTGTTCTATCTCCGCTTGTAGTGCTTTTCTATTTGCAAAATGATTGACATCCCCTGTTACAACAAAGGTTTTTCCAACAATAGGTGAATCACTGGTATCTATGATTTCAGTTTTTTCAACGTCTAGTTCTTTGATGAGCCTTATAACCATCTCTCGATTATCTTCTAAATCAAAATACTGATTGATTTCTTTTGCAATGACTGGTCCAATCCCTTCTATTGATGTTAATTCCTCAACAGATGCTCCCATAATAGCCTCTATATTATCTTCAAAATGTTTGCAAATGAGTTTTGCATTCATCGGTCCTACTTGCAAGATCCCTAAGCCATAAATAAGCCTTGATAACGTTGTGTTTCTTGATTTGGTAACAGATTTGATGAGACGCTCATAAGATTTAGCCCCAAATCCATCTAATGCTTCAATGGCAGCTTGATGTTCTTCCAGATGGTATAGTGACACTAAATCTTCTAGGAACCCTTGCTCAACAAACTTAGCAATCGTTGCTTCTGATAAGCCTTCGATATTCATAGCATCTCGTGAGGCAAAGTGCTCAAATGCTTTGAGTCTTTGGGCCTTACAGTTTACATTTGGACAATATAGTGATTTGGCAGTCTTATCTTGCTTAATCATTGTTGCCCCACCACAGACTGGACATGTACTTGGTATCTCGACGGGTCCTGTACTCGTAAGGTTTTCTGAAATCTGAGGAATAATCATGTTGGCCTTATAGACTTTTACAGTATCCCCAATTCCTAACTTAAGCTCTTGTAATACACTAATATTATGCACACTTGCACGTTCCACCGTTGTCCCTTCCAAGTCCACTGGCTCAAATATTGCTACTGGATTAATAAGGCCTGTACGTGATGTATTCCATTCTATTTCTTTAATTGTTGTTTCCTTAACCTCATCCTGCCATTTAAAAGCAATTGCATCTTTTGGGAATTTAGCTGTTGTCCCAAGTGATTTAGAATATGCAATAGCATCATAGGTCAACACCAATCCATCTGATGCAAAATCTTGCTTGTCTATTACCTCTCCAAAATAAGCAACTTTTTCCTCTATATTATTAGCCGTTACTTTGCAGTATTCTACCACTTCAAATCCTTGTGTTTTAAGCCACTCAAGCTGTTGGCTTTTGTCCTCAAACATCTCGCCGCCTTCAACTACTGCAAAGGCATAGAGTCTCACATTACGGCTAGCTGTAATGGCAGAGTTTAATTGTCTTACACTCCCACTACATAAGTTTCTTGGGTTCTTGTATTGTTCTTCTGGCGAAAGTTTTTGATTGATTTTCTCAAAATCACTATAAGTAATAACAGCTTCCCCACGGATAACCAGTCTTCCGGTATACCCTATCGTTAGTGGGAGATTCTTAAACGTCTTGGCATTATTAGTTACATCTTCACCAATCTCGCCACTTCCTCTTGTCACAGCCTGACTAAGCTTACCACCTTCATAAGTACAAACAATAGTGAGTCCATCTAATTTCCATGACAAAATCCCCTCATGTTGACTCACGAACTCTTTTAAACGGCTTACTTCTTTGGTCTTATCTAAGGATAGCATACGACTTGTGTGAGTTACCTTTGGCAAACTACTTGCAACTTCATAACCTACTTTTTGGGTTACGCTTCCAGCTAAGAGAATCCCTGTTTCCTCTTCTAATCGGCTGAGTTCATCATATAGCTTGTCGTATTCATAATTACTCATTATTTCTCTATCTTCTTGCTCATAGACATAGGCTGCCTCACTCAATATTTCAACGAGCTCTTTCATTCGCTCTACCTTATTTTGTTTCATTCCTATACTCCTTTTTGTAATTTCTTAATGCTAGTGTATGTTTTTTTTACTTCTTATTATACTGACATTCCTCCCATAACAAAAGGAGAAACACAAAAAAGCCTTGCATCATATTGATTACAAGACTTTTTTCCCCTCTGCTATTTCCGACTCCGCTTTAATTAAGAAATCTTTTTTTATGTACGTTAATTCCGTATACTCTTGATTTGTTATCTTTCCTGTTTGAAGTAATGAATCCGCTAATGCAATAAAATCTCGTGTAATTGTGATCAACTCTTCAAGCGTTGTTTGATCTTGCAACGCCTCTTTTTCTAAAGTATTCATACACTCATCCCCTAAACTTACACTCTGCATGTTTATTTATTTCTATTTTATTGTACCATTTCCTTTTTCTTCCAGCAATAGTTTTTTTTATAGCCAATATCCTCCCCCAAGGATATTGGCTATAAACCCTAAACATTTATTTTCCGATCAATCCGCTATAATATAGCATATTACTCTTAAGCAATTCCCACATGTACTACTATAATCATTTGCATATTACTTTGCAATAAATATGGGGCTAATAGCTTAAATAAGGTATTAAATGGTTATTTATTGTTATTTTTTTAACTAAGTTTTTGGAGCTTTGCAAATCTCACACTAAGTTTTTTGGAAATTCCTTTATTAAAATCAATTGTTACAAATACATCATCCTCTGTATGATCCACTTTTACAATCGTACCTTCTCCAAACAACTTATGTTTGACCATATCACCTGATGAGAAATCTTGCTCTACTTTTGGTAAGTTCTCGATTTTCTTGGCAAACATATTACTTTTACCTATTTGAGTTGGCGTCTTGGTCTGAGGAATCATTGTTCTTCCAAAGGTACTACTTGATGTGTCTCTTGCAGTATTAAGCTTCATGGCGCCCTGAGCCATAGGTGTACTCTGGGTCTGAAGAGTCTTCTTAGCTTGTCCCGAATACGGCGTCAATGGCACTGCTTGTCTACCCTGTTGTGCTTCTTGCATATGTCTATAATTGGTTACCTCTAATGGTAACTCTCTTAAGAACCTAGATTTAAGACTAGATTGTGTTCTTCCATACACCGTTCTTTGTTGTGTATTTAACATATAGAGCTTTTCTCTCGCTCTTGTAATCCCTACATAACAAAGGCGTCTTTCTTCCTCGATTTTGTCATCACCCTCTGTCATACTCATAAAGCTTGGGAATAATCCTTCTTCCATCCCAGGTATAAATACAACAGGGAACTCTAAGCCTTTTGCACTATGAAGTGTCATCATCACGACAGAATTACTCTCTTGGTCGTAATTATCTACATCTGCTACTAATGCCACATCTTCTAAGAAGCTCTCTAAACTAGGTTCCTCGGCCTCTTTCATATAAGTAGCTGCCTTAGATACAAGTTCTTCTATATTGGCAATACGATCTGCTGCATCTTCTCCCTCAGTCTGTCTAAGATAATCCTTGTACTCTATCTTTTCAATAACAGCTTCTAGAAGCTTCTTCACATCACCTTCTACTGCAATTTCTCTAAAATCATCAATAAGCTGTACAAATGTAATCACCTTAGTTGCTGGTGCATTCCCAAGTATACCCATTTCTTTTGCCAGTCTTGCGGCTTCATAAAAGTCCATATTTTGTCTATCTGCGTAATTGACAATAGCCTGCAAACTAGCCGCACCAATTCCACGCTTAGGTACATTAATAATACGTTTGAGAGAAACATCATCCTTGATATTAGCAATAGTTCTAAGGTAGGCAATAAGATCTTTGATTTCTTTACGTTCATAGAATCGCGTTCCACCTAATAGTCTATAAGGTATAGAGTTTTTGACCATCTTTTCCTCAAGTGTACGAGACTGTGCATTGGTACGGTAGAGAATGGCATAATCTTTGTATTCTCTTTCTCCCTGTTGGATACCCCCAATAATAATCTCAGCTACTGCTTCTGCTTCTCGGTACTCATTATCTAATTCTAATAAACTAATCTCATCCCCTGGCACGTTATCCGTCCATAGATTTTTCACTTTTCTTCCTGTGTTATGGGCAACAACCTTATTGGCTGCATTGAGGATATTTTGTGTCGATCTATAGTTTTGCTCTAATTTAATCACCTTGGCATTGGTAAAATCTCGTTCAAAGTCCAGGATATTACGAATATCAGCCCCACGCCATCCATAGATTGACTGGTCATCATCCCCAACTACACAGAGGTTTTTGTACTTGCGCGCCAAAAGCTGTACCATTTGATACTGAACACCATTAGTATCTTGATACTCATCTACCATAATGTATCTAAATTTATTTTGGTAATAATCCAGTACATCCGGTGCTTTTTGGAATAAAACACAGGTATTAAATAGTAAGTCATCAAAATCCATAGCATCATTTTCTTTCAGTTTCTTTTGGTATGCCATATAAATTTCTGCGATAACTTTTTCTCTATAGTCTGATCCTGCCGCCTCTAAGGCTTTTTCAGGTGTAAGCATATCATTTTTTTTGCTACTGATTGCACCTAAGACAGTGGCTACAGGAAAGTTTTTTTCGTTGATATCTAATTTCTTAATAATATCTTTGAGTAGAGATTTTTGGTCTGAGGTATCATATATTGTAAAATATCTCCCATAGCCAAGTCTTTCGCTATCTCTTCTCAAAATACGTACACACATGGAGTGAAATGTACTAATCCACATTTCTTTCGCTAAACTCTCTCCAACTAAAGCACCTACCCTCTCTCGCATCTCAGCGGCTGCTTTGTTAGTAAAAGTAATTGCAAGTATTGACCATGGCGCGACATCTTTATCTTGTATTAAATGAGCAATTCGGTGTGTTAGCACTCTGGTCTTTCCAGAACCAGCACCCGCTAATACAAGTAATGGCCCTTCTGTTTGGAGTACGGCCTGTTTTTGCTTATCATTCAACCCATCTATTAAACTCATGTTTTTTCACCACCTTCTATTGATTGCCTAGCCTATCTAGTACCATTTGGTAACCATCTGAACCATAGCTTAAAGCGCGATTAACTCGGCTAATTGTTGCTGTAGATGCCCCTGTAGTATGTTGAATATCTGAATAAGTACGCTTTTCTTTAAGCATTTTAGCCACTTCTAAGCGTTGTGCAAGAGACTTAATCTCATTAATCGTACAAATATCCTCAAAAAAAGCATAGCACTCTTCTATACTATCTAATGTTAATACCGCTTCAAATAAACGGTCTGTCATCTCATCTTTTAATTTTGAGTTCATCTACTTACCCTCCTCTTTATTTCACTTCACCATTGTACAGTATAAAACTAATGTTTTCAATCATTACACCCTAGTATTTGTAGTAGTCTCTCAGGGTTTGTATTAAGAATTAAATGTTCTGGGAACTGCTGCTCAGCCAAAAACGCTAAACTCTCCTCAAACACGCCTACCTCATAACAAATATGTGCATCTGTATTCACAACAACTGGTACCTCATACTGTTTGCAATACTTCAAAATATCTATGAGGCTTTCTCTTACACCCGGTCTAAAACTCTGTGGTTTCAAGGATGCATTATTAATTTCTATCAAGGTCCCTGTGCGCTTAGAGGCAAGTACCAATCGTTCTGGATTGATAGGATAACGCTGATCTCCTGGATGCCCTAATATCTTGACGTAAGGGTTCTCCATAGCCTTTTCCACAGCTCTTGTAATGGTTTCTTCATCTGCAAAGGGTATGCAAGGTGGATGCAAACTTGCAATAGCCATATCTAGCCCCTCTAGAACCTCTGCCCCCATATCAATATTACCGTCAAAATCTATAATATTGGCTTCAACACCCTTCAACACTCTCACCCCGTAGACTTCTTTAGGGATTACTTTTAAGTTCATGAAGTGAAATTCATGGGGTCCTCCTGGCATACCGCTACTATGGTCAGTCATTGCCATCACCTTGATTCCATTTGCCTTGGCATATTTTATATTTTCATCAATGGTACTATAGGCATGCCCGCTAGCTAATGTATGAATGTGTAAATCTGTTAAATATTTCATAGGATCACCTCTATTATTTATTTTTGTAAAAATCAACTGTATAAAACTGGATGATTTGATATTGCATTTTAAGTATACGCTACCTATAATGTACTATAGTAATCGTATCCTCATAGATACGTTCGCTTAATAATGAAATCAAATTTTATAACTGGAGAGATTAAAAATGAATCACTTAAAAACGGATATCAAACGTATTGGTTTTATTACGTTTGGGACACTGCTACTCGCTCTGGCTACCAATGGTGTACTCGTTCATAATATGCTGCTAAGCGGTGGTGTCAGTGGTATTTCTATGTTTTTGCACTTTTTATTTGACTGGGATATTAGTACACTTATTTTGATACTTAATATTCCCCTATTTATAGTCGGCTTTTTCTTCCTCAAAAAACACTTTTTGTGGTATAGCCTTTTTGGAATGTCCATGCTTTCTTTTTGGATTCGTATGACAAAAGGCATTGTCATACCAACGGGGAACGAAATCTCGATTATCTTAGTAGCTGGTGTGCTTAATGGTCTTGGGAATGGTATCATTTTTAGAGGAGATGGCTCTACAGGAGGCATGGATATTATTGCCAAAATTATTAACCGTCATTTTTCACTCAGTATGGGTACTGTTAACCTAGCCATCAACGGTATCATCATCACCGCATCTATTTTATTCTTTGGGATTGACTTATCTGTCCTTACTTTAGCTACAATGTTTATAAGTAGTAAAGTATGTAACTTTGTAGTAGACGGGATTAATTACAAAAGAACTATTTGTATTATTACCGATGAAGACCATTATCAACCATTAGCTGATGATATTATCCAAGAGCTTCATCGTGGTGTTACTGTCGTTCCTGCTGTAGGCGCCTACACCAAACACAAAAAATATATGCTTTATACAACTATTGGTATCCGTGAAGTATCCAAAGTGAGAGAATTAGCTTGGGAACATGATCCCCATTCTTTTATGACTGTATCTGAAACAGCCCAAGTGATTGGCCGTGGACGCGGATTCCTCTCTAATGAAAATCATTAATAAAACCCACTAGCCCTGTAAGCTAGTGGGTCTTTTTATCTTGCAGAAAAGTACTGCTCCGAAGCATTTCTCGGCTACATAGAGCAATACACGACAGAGTTACTTTTGCTCTTTATCGTACTACAGGTGGGAATCCCACTTTTTTCTGTACTTTTCTGAGTGTTTTAGTTGCCATGTAGTTTGCAATCTCTGCATTTTTCTTGATAAGAGCATCTACGTATGCTTTATCTTGGCTAAGCTCTGCAAATTTGGCTTGTAATGGGCGAAGCTCTTCTACCACTGCTTCTCCAACTCTTAATTTAAAGTCCCCATATCCCTTACCTTCAAACTCTGCCATAACCTGATCCATAGTCATCCCTGTAATAGCACCATAAATCGTCATGAGGTTACTGATACCTGGTTTGAGGTCTTCATCAAAGCGTACACAGGCATCTGAATCAGTTACTGCACGTTTAAACTTACGGATAATTGTGTCTGGATCATCAATCAGTGAAATACTTGCATTGACATCTTCATCTGATTTTGACATCTTCTTGGTTGGCTCTTGTAAACTCATGATTTTAGCACCAACTTTAGCAATGTATGGCTCTGGTACTTTGAATGTATTGCCATAAATACCATTGAAACGATCAGCAATGTCTCTTGCTAACTCTAAATGTTGCTTCTGGTCTGCCCCAACAGGTACTAAATCTGTTTGGAATAACAAAATATCTGCTGCCATTAATGCTGGATAAGTAAATAAACCTGAATTGATGTTTGCTGCATGTTTTTGTGACTTTTCTTTGAACTGAGTCATACGACTTAATTCACCCATATAAGTATAGCAGTTTAAAATCCACGCAAGTTCAGCATGTCCAGATACGTGTGATTGATAATAAATAACGTTTTTCTCTGGATCAAGACCTGCTGCAATATATTGCATTAATAGATTTCTTGCGTTCTTGCGAAGTGTTGCTGGATCTTGTCTTACTGTAATCGCATGCATATCTACGATACAATACAAACAGTTATATTCATCTTGAAGATTTGTCCAGTTTTTAAGTGCCCCCAAATAATTCCCCAACGTAATCGTTCCTGAGGGCTGCATTCCACTAAATATCACTTTTTTCTCGTTGTTCATCCTTGCACCTCTTTATCTTTTTACTCTAATTCCCATGTTATCAAACCCCATGTGCAAAATCAAGGGAAATGAGGTATAATACCGTATATGTATGATTCGTAATAACAAAAGGAGCCTTGATTATGAAAAAAATTGCTAGTTTTACAGTAAACCACTTAGATTTACTCCCTGGGATTTATACATCTCGCGAGGACCTAGTTGGCGAGTTACCAGTGACAACTTATGATATTCGCCTCAAAGCCCCAAACAAAGAACCCGTTCTTCAAAACGCTGAAATCCATACTATGGAGCATCTTGGTGCAACATTCCTTCGTAACCATCAGGCTTTTGCTGATGAGGTGGTATACTTCGGGCCAATGGGTTGCCGTACTGGTTTTTACCTTATCTTAAAAGGTGACCGTACACCTCATGAGATTGCACCACTTATTACAGAACTCTTTGAATTTATGAGTACTTTTGAAGAAGAAGTCCCTGGTGCCTCTGCAAGAGACTGCGGAAACTACCTGGATATGAACCTTCCTATGTCCCGTTATGAAGCTCAGAGATTTTTAGATACTGTACTCTACAAACTCACTGATGCCAATTTAAACTATCCTCAATAAACAAAAAAGATGAAGCTCTCCCCTGGTCTCGGGTAAGCTTCATCTTTTTTGTTATCTATTTTACTATGCCAATATCTGCAATCGGCCAAATCTTAAGTCCACCTTTGGCAAATATATCTGACCTTGGGATTGCTGAAAAATAGCGACTATCTTGGCTATTCCCTCTATTATCACCCATCACAAAATAATGGTCCTCTGGTACGATATACGGATAAATAACATCTGACATCAGTGGATAAGAATATACGTCTGACTCTAAGTACCCTCGCTCATCAAGTTTCTCTCCATTAATATATACAAATCCATCTACTAATGTGATTTCATCACCAGGAAGTCCTATGACACGCTTCACAAGATTAATTCCATCTTGTTTAAAGATAATTACTTCACCTCTAGCAGGGTCTCTGTAATAAAAGGGTAGACGATTAATCAGCATATGGTCCCCTTTATTAATGGTAGGAATCATAGAACCTGTTGGAATTTGTGTATGCACCACTAAAAAATTAGTGATTAATAGAGCAGCTAATACTGCTAATAATGGGTCTTTAACAAATTCAAGTATATGTATTGTACGTCGTAGTGTTTTTTCCATAGATAAGCCTCCTCATGAACACTCATTCATTCTGCATCTTATCTCTTATACTACTACTTCTATACTTGTTTCTCAACCCTATTAGCGTATAATTCCTATTTTATCAAAAGGATAAAATCTAAAAGACCCTTTGGCAATAATAACCTCTCTTGAAATAGAGCCATATGCCCTACTATCCAAACTATCCATTCGGTTATCACCCATTACAAAATAATATCCTTCTGGTATTGTATAAGGCATCTCTTGGGCTAAGTCATAAGGCATCTCTTCGTAGAGTGTCTCTACTGTATCCTCGAGATAACGGCTCTCATCAAGCCTCTCCCCATTAATATAAACATATCCCTCTTTGATCTCTATTGTCTCCCCAGGCATCCCGATGACACGCTTAACCATCTTGACTTCTCCCTCATTAAAGACGATAATCTCGCCTCTTTTTGGGTCCCTATAGTAATAAGGCATTTGGGATACAAATGTTCTATCCCCTGTCATAATAGTAGGCTCCATAGAGGCTGATGGTACTTGTGTATTCATCACCACAAAACTATTGATGAGTATGACAATCAGCAAAAACATGAGCATTTCTCTAATAAAATCTAATGCTCTTATACTTTTTCTAAGTGTTTGCATAAGCTTTCCTCCTTAAAGGTCTATCTCCCCAAATCATACCTTTTTAAGAAAAGCTTTTCAATACTTCTGTTAAAACTTCTACTGCTTTAGCAAGTTCTGCTTCTTCTACAATAAGTGGTGGTACAAAACGAATGACATTTGGACCTGCCGCCACAAAAAGCACCCCTTTTTGTAAGCAGGCATTAACAACTGGTCCTGCCGCCACACTCAGCTCGACCCCTTGCATGAGCCCTAGCCCACGTCTTTCTACCACTATATCACAATTCTCCTTAAGTTCATCCAACAACCCACTAAGTGCTTCCCCAACGCACTTCACATGCTCAAGTAGCTTATTATTTATTAGCTCTTCTAACACTACTTTGGCTCCTGCTGTCACCAGTGGATTCCCTCCAAATGTAGAGGCATGATCTCCTGGTACCAGTACCGCCACATCTTCCTTACATAGCATAGCCCCAATAGGCACACCGCCGCCAAGCCCCTTAGCAAGTGATACCACATCTGGCTCTATTCCAAACTGTTCAAAGGCAAACATTGTCCCCGTACGACCTATTCCAGTCTGAACTTCATCTATCATCAGCAAGGCATCATACTTATCACAAAGTGCTTTAACTTGTTGCAAATAAGCGACATCTGCTGGTTTGATACCGCCTTCCCCTTGGATAACCTCTAACAAAACAGCACATACATCCTGAGACATCACAGCCTTAAGACTCTCTATATCATTGAGTTTGGCATAGCTAAAATGAGGCAGCAGTGGCATAAAGTTTTCTTGGTATTTAGACTGAGCTGTAGCTGTTAGTGCACCGCAAGTTCTCCCATGGAATGAATCCTGCAAAGTTACAATATGTGTTTTATTTGGGTTTTTAGACTTGCCATATTTTCTAGCAAGCTTAATAGCCGCTTCATTAGCCTCTGCCCCACTATTACAAAAGAATACTTTATCAAAACAGCTATTTTCTACTAAAAGCTTTGCCGCTTCTACTTGTGGCTTTGTATAATAAAGATTTGAAATATGAAGTAACTTATCCACCTGTTTCTTGAGCTCTGCTGTGAGTTTTGGGTGATCATACCCTAGACTATTCACAGCAATCCCTGCTGTCATATCCAAATAACATTTTCCATCCACATCATAAACATAGCACCCCTGACCTTGTTCAATAACGATAGGAAAACGATTATAGGTCTTCAAAACATATGCTTCGCCTTGCTCTGTCCATGTACTCATTTTTGCGCCTCCTCATCATATAACATTGTCCCAATCCCACTATGGGTATAGATTTCTAAGATCAGTGCATGTTGTACCCTACCATCCAAAATATGGACCATAGAAACACCCTTATCAATAGCCTCGATGCAGCACTCTACTTTTGGAATCATACCACCAGCAATAACACCTTCTTCAATATACTCTAGTGCTTGTTTTTTGCTTAAATAAGAAATCAAGCTTGTTGGGTCTTCTTTATCTTTGAGTACACCCTCAACATCTGTTAAGAATACCAGTTTTTCTGCCTTGAGCGCACCTGCTATAGCTACTGCCGCATAGTCCGCATTAATGTTATACGTATTTCCCTGTGCATCTGCACCAATAGGTGAAATAACAGGAATAAAATCATTCTCGATTAAGGTATCAATAAGCTGAGTGTTAACCTTCACAATCTCACCCACATACCCTAAATCAATATCTTTGTCTATCTTCTTAGTTTCCAAGAGCTTACCGTCTTTTCCACTAATTCCTACTGCACTACCACCTTGATTTGTAATCATATTGACAATACTTTTGTTAACTTTCCCCGCTAACACCATCTCTACCACTTCGACAGTCTCTGCTGTTGTGACACGTAAGCCTTGGATAAACTCGGATTTAATGCCTACACGATTTAACATATTGTTAATCTCTGGGCCACCACCATGTACGACTATAGGCTTAAGACCTACTAATTTGAGTAGCACCACATCTTGCACGATTGTTTGATTAATATTGGGATCAAGCATGGCACTCCCACCATACTTAATCACCACTTTGTTTCCATTAAATGCTTGTATATAAGGCAAAGCTTCAATAAGCACCCTTGCCTTTTCAATACCCAACTGTGTCATTTCTACTCCCCCTTAACTACGGTATTCACCATTGATTTTGACATAGTCATAACTGAGGTCACATCCCCACGCAACCACTGTTTCAGGACCCTCATTCATACTCACTTTAATCTTAATTTCTTTTTCTTCTAATACACGTTTCGCCTTAGGTTCACTAAATTTAACAGGCATTCCCATATGGAACAGATGCACTTTCCCCGCACAGCTTTCTAAATAAAGCTCTACTTTATTCACATCAAATTGCTCTCCTGAGTAGCCCATAGCTGCCAAAATACGTCCCCAGTTTGCATCTTCCCCAAAAAATGCTGTCTTGACTAAACTAGAGGTTAAGATACTCTTTGCAATGGCTTTGCCTTTTGCAAAATCCTCCACACCATTAATCTCTACCTCCAGTAGCTTAGTAGCACCCTCACCATCTTTTACGATAGAAATAGCAACATACTTAAGTGCTTCATAAAGCATCGCACAAAACTGGTTAAATGCCTCGCCATCTTCTTCAATCAGCTCATTATCTGCCATACCATTGGCAAGGACAATCACAGAGTCATTGGTACTTGTATCCCCATCTACCGTAATCATATTAAATGTGGTATTAATACACTGACTAACAGCCTTTTGAAGCATCGGCTGCGTAATATTAACGTCTGTTGTCACAAAGGCAAGCATTGTTGCCATATTAGGATGAATCATCCCTGAACCTTTGCCGATAGCCCCTACATTAACCTCTTTGTTTGTGATTGTTTCTTGAAGTGAGATTTCTTTTACAAAAGTATCTGTTGTCAAAATAGCTTCTGCTGCCAAACGTCCACTGGCCTGGTCTGCTGCTACTAACTGACTCACATAGCCAATCCCATCTGTAATCGTATCCATTGGCAATGGTACACCAATAACCCCTGTAGAACATACCAAGACTTCTTCCTTTTCAAGCCCAAACTGCTCTGCACAAACTTTTGCCATAGTCACTGTATCCTCATAGCCCTGTGGCCCAGTCACTGCATTAGCATTCCCACTATTAATCACCACTGCTTGCACTTTTTGCATTCCTTTTAGCACTTCTTGATCCCATACTACTGGTGCTGCCTTTACGATGTTTTGTGTAAAAGCTCCTCCATATACACAAGGTACTTCACTATAAATAATCGCCATATCTTTTTTCTGTTTTTTGACACCTACGTGTGCGCCGCTCGCTTTAAATCCTTTTGGTGCTGTAATCCCATCCATTTTCAACTTCATATGCTCTCCCCCTTTTAGCATGGAAACATAGGTGGTGTATTAATCCCTGTATTTTCTTCCCACCCCATCATCACATTCATGTTTTGAACAGCCTGCCCAGCTGCTCCCTTCATCATATTATCAATCGCACTGACACAAATCAGCTTCCCTGTATCTGGATCTATCTTAAAACTAATATCACAATAATTAGAGCCTTTGACCCATCTTGTCTCCGCAACTTTGTGAGATCCAAGTATTCTCACAAATTGTTCTTTGCCATAATACTTCTCATAAATTGCCTTGATATCTGCCTCATCTAGTGGCTTGATCAAATCGCTATAAATCGTTGTTAATATCCCTCTATTCATAGGTACCAAATGAGGTGTAAAAATAACTTTTGCCTCATGCCCCCCTATATTGTAGAGATGTTCATTAATTTCAGGTGTATGTCTATGTGTTGTCACACTATAAGCTTTGATACTTTCATTACACTCTGTAAAATGTGTTCCTAAATTAAGTGCTCTACCAGCCCCTGTTACACCTGACTTGGCATCAATGATAATCGAATCTGCCTTAATCACACCTTCTTTAATAAGTGGTATAAGCGTAAGTAGTGAACATGTCACATAGCATCCTGGATTTGCAATAAGCTTAGCTTCTTGCACTTTGCTTCTATTCCACTCGGTTAAGCCATAGACCGCTTCTTCTAAAAGCGCCTCGCCCTCATGGGGTACACCATACCATTTATCATAAGATGCTTTACTAATACGGAAATCTGCCCCTAGGTCAATTACTTTTGTTTTCTCTAGCAGCTTCGGTGTAATCCACTTACTTGCATGCCCATGTGGCAGTGCCACAAACAAAATATCCGCCTCTATTTTTTCTAAATCATCCTCAACACACACTGTATCAATCAACTCTTCAAAATGAGGATAAATCTCACTATATTCTTTCCCCACATAACTATGAGAAGAGAGTTTCGTAAGCTCCACTTTTGGGTGATTATACAATAATCTCACAAGTTCTTCTCCTACATATCCTGTTGCTCCTAATATCGCTACCTTTTTCATACCTTTCCTCCTCATAGTAAATTTACAATTTTTTATTTAATTATAATTATACATATAATATTATATGTATGCAATATTTTTTTGATATTCATGAATATTTATGAATTAATATTCAAAAAAACAGGATCTTTAGGTGATTTTTCCCCTAAGATCCTATCAGTGTATTTCCTTATTCATTTGGCTCTGTTATTCTCGTAATACTAGGGCTATGAACCATCCTGCTCTCAGGCTCTTTAGCCTCCTCCATATAATGAAACATCAAAACAATGAGTCCTGGCCCCAATGTCACTACAAGCATGATATAACCAAGCCAAATGATCACCTTGGAATTTTGTATAGACTTCACAAATATCCTCTCCCTACGCCCTTCATAAACTTATGGTTTTACCGTTATTCCATAATCGCCTAAAACTACGATTTTTATACACACAAAAAGAGGCTCTCCTATTGGATAGCCTCTCATATAACCTTGGGGGGTTGTTTTTAAATTCTAATTAATGTACTTGTATCTGCTAAAACCTCTTCTAATCCTGCCATCTTAGCAACATCCCAGTACTCATCTCTATGGAAAGTCATGTACAGTGCTTTCAGTACGATCAGTAATCTCTTCTCTTCATGAACCTCATAAACAAGTTGGTCATCTGCTTTAATCTTAATCAGCTTACCTGCTTTTTCTTTTTTGAAAAATTGTTTATTGTATTGAACTGATTCTCTATTATCTGTAAGAAACTCTGCAAAACTTGTACGATCTACTTCATATGCAACTTGTGACATCTCTATCTCTCCTACCTTTGTTGTACGATTAATTTCTTATTGTATACAGTATACTGTATACGTTGTTTATATTATATATAATATTTCTCAAAAAATCAACATTTTATACTAACAATTCTTGAAGAATTTTTCCATCGCACTGTTTCATCTCAAATCCCAATAATTTTGCACATGTTGGTGCAATATCAATATTTCTTGCATAATCAACAACCATACCTCGTTTAAAATCAGGTCCATAGACAACCTGACAAGGCTGGTCTCCCCTTGTTGGCAGATGCCCATGTGTTCCCACACTTGTTCTATAGTCTTCATTCATAACCGACTTACACAATGGACTGCCTAGCATAAAGTTAAAGCCATAGCCCTCTTCTGCTTCTAGTACAAGATCAAACTCACCATTTAAATGATAGTCCCTATTGACTTCTTCTGTCGTAAAAATACGATCAATATGAAGTTCCTGCTTGTATTCTTCTAATAACTGTTTAATAGCTTGTAGACACTCTGGGTCGTGGTCCTTAATATAAACTTGTGCTGAAGCTGCTGCTGAGTGACAGTAAGCTTTCCAGTCTATTACGTTAAGCGCCCCATCTACTGTTATATACCCTTTATCTATTAACAAGCGATTGATATTCACACTTTCTTTGATATCCACTTGTCCATGATCAGAACAAATCACAAAATTAGTGTGCTCATATAGACCTTTCTCTTTGAGAGCGTCCACCATATACCCTAACATTTCATCAATATAGTCTAATGCTTCTTTTATCTTTTCACTATGCACACCGTACACATGTCTATAATGATCAATGAGTGTCATATGCATAAAAATAACATCTGGTGTATCTTCTAAAATCATGGCACGGCTTGCAAGTCCAGAAAACTTATCTGAATCATAATACTTATCCATCTTCCAAGCTTCACTACAAATTTCCCACATACGCTCCATGAGCCCATCTGTTGAATTTTCTATCATAGCTTCTTTTTTGCCTTCCTTAACTTGGTGAATGCCTGCTCTTTGTAAATTATAAGTAACATCAGCACCCACCATCGTTGGCCAACTATTGATTAACGTTTTATAGCCATGTGTTTCACATAATTCAGGTAATATTTCTGCCTTAATGCCCTCTCTCTTCTCATACCAATCGCCATATTTGACATAAGGATTAAAGATCTCATTATTAATAATCTTATGCTTATCTGGATACGTACCTGAAATCATAGAAGCATGGGCAGTATAGGTGAGAGACGGATAGACAGTCTCAGAGGTTTTGACAATAGAGCCATTCCTTACAAATTCACCTAAGTAAGGTAGTTCCCTCATATACTCCAAATCTTTTGCAATCATAGCATCCAATGAAATCATGATTAATTTTTTCTTCATATTCTTTCCTCATTTCTACAAGTTTTTAGCTTCTACTGAGTTAGTGTGTCACTTGTTTGTCTAAATTAGTAAGAAACTCCTTATTTAGATTTTACGTAAACCATGCTATAATGTAAATATATACCATTATTTTTTTATATAAGGAGCTACTATTATGGTTTCCCAATGGAACAATGCTTTTGAAACCCATATTCCACTTATTGATAATCAACACAAAGAAATTTTTAGGCTCCTACGAGATTTAGAGCAAATCGTTCTCACAAAATGTGAGCAATATTCCTATGATACTCTTGTCAATACCCTATGTGAAATTAGGGACTATGCAACCTATCATTTTTATGCTGAAGAAGAACTCATGAGGCAATATGCTTACCCAGAGTATGCTGACCACGTGAAATCCCATCAGCAATTTACTCAAAAGATTAATGCTATTAATTATATTGAACTCAAACAAAATCCCTTAAGCACTATTCATCAAATACATGTTGATGTGCAAGACTACATTATGCACCACATTTTATTAATGGATACGGCCTTTGGACAGTACATTTGTAATCATAAAATAACCCTGGACATATAGTCCAGGGTTATTTTACATTTTATTCCTTTTCATTATAACACAGGGGTTCTAGCACATCGGTCCACAGATATAGTTTTTAACTATCCCAGCATTTTTCTTCCATGACCGCTCCAATTACATCACTACTGATTTAATCCCTTTAAATGTGTCATTTTCTATGCACAAAAAAATGTATTATTAAGTATATGATTATTCCTATGATAAGCACTAATACTACTATGCCTACAGGGTTATTACTAAAGTTTCCTATAAAATACTTTAATCGATCTATTTGATAAGGCTCCATACTCCCCTCCTAGTATCACTATTTACTGTTAGAAAGCGAACCACTACCCTTGATAGATTGTGACCCTGCTGCAATATAAAAATATATTTCATCACTAGACTTTACATTACTTATAGTAACCGTATATGACTTTCCTGGTTGTCCTGTATATTCTCCTATAGATTTTCCATTAGCATAAATTTCATAATACCAATTACTAGTATTACTAGAAGATTCATCTGACAGTTTTAAATACATTGTTGAATTGCAATTGGTAAATTTATAATTAGACCAATAGCGATTAGTAATATTAATTGGTTTATTAGAGTATGTAAATGAATATTTTCCCTTTGAAGAGTAATCATATAATGATGTTGGTTTACTATCTCCTTTCTCTAAAAAATTTTCTGAAACTAATTCATATACATTTTCATTCTCAATACTTACTGGTTCTGTACTTTCTTCAATTGAAATGCTAATATCAGATACATTTCCTTCTTCCTGTTCTACTGATTGTTCTTGCACCAACGCTTGTGTATTTGCAAATGTTACTGATGAAAAAGAAAATATAGTACCTAATAATGACATTGCTAATAATAATTTTTTAATCTTCATAGTTGCACCTCTTTGTATTTTCTATTTTAGAATAATCTTTATTTACTTATACATAACTTCACTACCTGTTACTGTTTGAGTTTCTGTTTTACTACCACTGTATGCAGTAAATTTAGTAACTATACGATAAGAATACCCCTTACTTACTTGGTATATTTCGCCCAAATTGCCTTTATAGCTATTATAAGACTTTGACCATTTTTTTAAATCTGTCCACTGTCCATTTTTGCACTGCTGTAGTGTAGCTTCAATTTTAACTTTATCTACAGAGCTACTATAGCCTACAATTGAACTTGTTACTTGTGCTTCTCCACTACTAGTTATTTTTAAACCTACTGTTGCATCATTGATATAGTCCATGTAAGGAACTACAATACTACTTTGGTTCGTATTTACTACATTATTCGCATAAATACTTGATACACCACTTAAACTTACTACCCCTACTAGAGCAACTAAAATACTTTTTTTCAACATAAAAATCACCTCCTTCATTTGTTATACACTTATATAACGAACAAAAAAGGTGATTATGGACACTTATATAGAATTTTTTTATTGTTTTTCATTTTCCTTTCTGCACATTTTCATAAGTCTATCTTTATCTATTTTTGACGATATTATTAGTTGGTACTCATCTTGTATCCATAGTATATTTTTCACCTCTTTATTTTCATAATAATAAATAACTCTATCTTCTAATAAAATTTCCTCTAGTGCAGTGTTTTCTGTATCAATTATCATATCATTAGCATTAACTTCTATCCTTCTAAATAGTATCTCTTCTCCTAAGTCATTCCGATATGTAATATGAATATTGTTAAAAATTTCTTCTTCTTCCACTACTATAAATCCCTCTGGGATGTTCTGCGGTAAATACAAATCACATATTTCTTTAACTGTTCTTTCTTCCTCCTTTTGATATGAAATACTTGTAAACTCCTCAAATACCTCCGCAATAAACTCTATAACCCTTATTCTAACGGCTTCTACACTCATAGTTAAGCTACCTGCTATACCTATTATTAACATAGCTATACCTATTTTCCTAGTCATACTAGATACTAAAGTACGCTTAGTAGTTTTAATTATTTCATTCATTTGACTTTCAAATACCTGGGAAAATTTATGTTCTTCACTATTAAGTTTTTTCAGTTGTTCTAAAATAATTGCTTCTGCTTCTTCAGCTGCTTTTGTAATATCCGACTCATCAATTCCTTTCATTATCCCACCTCTTTTAGGCTCTTTTCTAATTTTTTCTTAGCTCTCTGCAATCTTTTCTTCACGTTCTCTTCCGATAAACCTAATAATTTTGATATTTGTTTATCTGTATAATTATGACTATATTTTAATAATATAATTTCTGAATAATGGTGTGGTAATGATAGAATTTTAGCTGTCAGTGGGTTTTCTATTTTATCTATAATCTCTTGCTCAACAGTTGGTCCCCTATGTTCTATTAGAACATCTTCATCCATTCGGACTGTATTTTCTCTTTTTCTCTTCCTATATAAATCAATAGCAGTATGCTTTACTACTATAACGATAAATCCCTTTGCTTTAGGACACTCTACTTCATTAATTTTATCCAAATGCTTCATTATTTTTATGAATGACTTATGCACTGTGTCCTCTGCTAAATGCTCATCATTTAAAATCTCATTTGCTACATGAAACATAAGTTGCCTGTATTTAAAATAAATTTTCTCAAACTTGCTTTTCTCTTCTTCCGTATCTAACATCATTAAATAGATGAACATTTTCTACTCCCCCATACTTTAGGGTAGTGTCAAATTTGACACTACCCTTTTCCATTCCTTATATACCAAAATCGATAATGTTTTTTGTAATAGAAATAGACGTAAAAACCAGAGCGCCTTATTTTATTAGTTATTGTGACAGATAATCTGTGCTTCTATGCTCTGGCCTAGCCTTAGCCCTACCATATCCTTCGGTAATAACTCTAGCTCTGCTCTTATAATGTTTTCACCATAGGATTCTTCTACCTGATAGGCAATGGATTTAATTTTTGTTTGGAACTTACCTGTTTCTACCCCAACAGGTGTTATTTGAACTTCTTGCCCCACTTTGATATCCCCACTATACTCTTCTGGTATCTTGATCTCAATGCTTAAGCTACCTTGGTCTACAAGCGTTATGAGAGGTGTTGTGACCTGTTGTAATTGCATCCCAGGTTTCCCCATGACTTCTGTTACAATCATCTGATCTTTCGGTGCTATGATTGTACTATCTTTCATCCAATCATTATGGATTTTATCCTGCATATCTTGGACTAAAATCTCTAGGCTCTCGACTTCTTTTGTACTCATGGCAAGCTGCGCCTCTTTGTCTCTCTCCACATTAGATAGCAACGCTTCTTGCGATTTGATTTGGGTCATAAGCTCATCAAGTGTAGTCTTCTGTTTATCTTTGAACTCACTTATTTGAAGCACTAAATTCTGGGTTTCTTGCATTTTAATTTCATGAATCTGAGCTAAATTTTTGAGTTCATTTGCTGAAATAGCACCCACTTCATCTAACGCAGCTGC
Source organism: Cellulosilyticaceae bacterium (assembly GCA_051647765.1). Lineage (GTDB taxonomy): Bacteria > Bacillota > Clostridia > Lachnospirales > Cellulosilyticaceae > JBOFEH01. The sequence continues at coordinate 27,785 of JBOFEH010000129.1, forward strand.
TGCCTCGTAGTCTTCTTTTGCCAATACCTCTGCCTCTTGTGCAAGCCTAAGCGCATTTTGCAATTGCAATAACTGCTCGGCTGTGCCCTCTGTCATCTTAGTGTTCTCTGTACCCCATGTATTTTTGAGCTGATTGAGAGTGACTACCTGAGGATTAAGGGTCTGCTGAAGTTGTGTAAGTTTAATTTTTGCAACTTCTAATTCATTCTCTTTGAGCGTTATTTGGCTAAGATAACTTGTAAGGTCCAGGGCCATTAAGGGGTCATCCTTACTAACTATCTGACCTTCTTTGATAAAAACTGTAGTAATCCTCCCTGGACACTCTAGCGTCATTGTTTGCGTATCAGAGGCAATGACTTCTCCATCGACATCTATAACTTCTATGTTTGCCGCTTCTTGGTGGGCTGGACTTATGTTTTGAGGTTGTTCTTTTTGTCCAAACTCACATCCCACCATCAAGCTCATTCCCAAGCTCAGCATGACGATTGCATATTTTTTATACCCATTCCACATCTCAAATCAACCCCTTTATTTATTGTTACTCTCTATAGGCTTTTAGTACCTCTTGTAAGGATATTTTCTCTATTTTACGTTTGGCACTATAAGACCCTACTAAAAATATAATGACAATCATGACTAGCCCTACCACTGCATGCCATGCCCTAAATTCTAATGGCATCACCAAATCAAATGCCCTACTAAAATACACCATAAGCGCTTGAAGACTTACCACAACTACAGGCAACGTAATGATATAGGTGAGTATTGCATAGAGCAAATAACTATTGAGAATCATACGACTTACCTCTCTCTTGTTATAACCCATGACCTTTAAGAGAGAAATCGTATAATAATTATCTTCAACAGTAAGGGTCGTCAAGATATAGAGTATCAGCACAGAAATCCAGACTGCTGCGCCAATCATGCCATATATAGCAATTTGCATAAACCCTTGCATAAGTTGCATTTGTTCCATCAAATCCGCTTTGCCAATTACTGTTGCATACTGCTTCTCTTCTAGTACCCTCTCACTATAAACACCATTAAAAAATTTGCTGGTACGGTCTTTTGTCATCATTTTACTAAACTTCTGAAGATCACCATACACCGTAGGATCACCATAGCTATTTGTGATGCCTACAACCTCTAACTCATAGTGACGCTCTTCAATAGTTATGGTGAGGACATCGCCCACCTTATTGCCATAAGTTATTTCAAAACTCCTATTAATCAGTACACCCTCTCGTAACTTTGGTGTCACAATATTGCCTTTGACATCATAGAGATGATACAGCTTTCCCTCTGGGCTAAGTCCCTTAAGTGTAACAATTTCTTCTTTATAGAATGCATTAGGGATGGTTAAATATTTTTCATCCCCTTCTTTGAGCTTTGGTTTAGGTTTGGTAAAATCAACAATCCCCTCATATTGATAGGCTACCTGTTGGTATTGGTCTACGGTCATTTTGTCGAAAAAGCCTACCATCATCAAACTCATGACAATCAAAAATGTGGCAAAACAAATTCCCCAAAAGAATACTAAGAACTTCCCTGTATTTTTAAATATAAAAGAATACTTGTACTTGGTCTGCACCTTGGCTCTTGATAACAACTTAAAAACGCACTTACTTAACACTGTAAACTTCTCGGTCTCCCCTACCTTGAGTAGTTCTAATGCATTTTTGTCTAATAATCTCTTGATAATCATATAGGAAAGTCCTATGGTCATAAATAAAGGGACCCCTACTGCCGTTAACACAACCGACAAACGTGTTGTGATAGGCCTTTGAGGCAACAAATAAAAGTCTAAATAAAACATCTTCATAGGATCGGCCGCCATAACACCTGCCCCATAGCCGACTAATAAAGTAGGTAGAGAAATCATAAGTAACATCACTATATAGGGAATGGTAATTTCAAGGGTAGCATACCCCATAGCCTTCATAACCCCTAGTTGTACTTTTTCACCCTTTAGTATTTTGGCCGTCAAGATTCCCACTACCATAACTGCTATAGACGAAATCATCATGCTGATCCCAAGTGTCATAGCACGTGCACTTTCAAGTTCTGTATAAATAGCACCACTTCTCATCTGATTTTCTGTCAGTACAACTTGGGTGATAAAATCTAGGCTTCCCTCCTCCTTGATCGTATCTATTACCTTTTTTTTGAAGCCCTTCATGGCATCTTCTTCTTTGGCTCTCCCTGCAAGATAGACATTTTCTTCACCTTGCAAACGCTTGTAGCTACGCTCCGTCACACAACCTACTGTAATCTTACTATTGTCTATAATAAAGTCACTCCCTAGCATAGGGAGTGTCATATCAGGGAAGAGTACAAGTCCTGTGAGTGTATAGGCTTTATCTTTGATTTGGAGTGTATCCCCAATCTGCAAACCATTTTTCTGTGCATAAACCCTTGTTAATGCAATTTCGTCTGTCTTTGTTGGGAGCTCTCCCTCCTCAATATAAGTGAGATTGATAGCCTCTCCTTGTTTAAAGAGCCGGATTGTATTAGCCTTTCCCTGCCCATTAAACTGAATATCTTTGTAAGTTCTAGGCTCTAGCTGATACCCAGCATACACCTTATCAAAAGCTTTGATACGCCTTTTGATAAGGGCATCATATAGCCTTTCATCTACTGATTTGATATCCATAAGAGTAAGTCCTATATAGTTAGCACCGCCATGAGCCATCATATAATTCACTTCGCTAGGCATGATGCCATTAACCATCTGGACACTAAACTGCTCTTGTTTTCCTTCATTCATAAGATCTTCCATACCAAGTTTCATACTATCTAGTGCATAAAACATTGTGGTATAAATAAACGCACTCAAAAAGATAATCATTCCAATAGCTGCTAATTGAAATTTCTTTTTCTTGAAGGTTCGAAGCGTATTGAGAATTAACATTTTTACGCCCACTTGATTGACCCCGCCTTCAATTTGTGCTCGTTGATGACTTCCTCTTTGATCTGTCCTGAGTTCATTTTGATAATACGATCTGCCAAATCTGCAATGCTTGGATTGTGGGTAATAATAACCGTTGTTGTGCCATACTTTTCATTCATCTCCTGAAGTAAGCCTAGCACTTGTTTCCCAGTCTCCTCATCTAATGCCCCAGTTGGTTCATCACAAAACATAATGGCTGGATTCTTGGCCACACTTCTCGCAATTGCCACACGCTGTTGTTCCCCTCCTGATAACTGGTGGGGATACTTATTCTTTTTGGAGCCTAGTCCAACCGCATCTATAACCTCATCTATAGGTAATGGAGACTGTCCTAGACTAGCCCCCATTTCTATGTTTTCTCTTACGGTTAAGTTCTGTAACAAATTATATTGCTGAAAGATAAACCCTAGATAGTCACGACGAAACTTAGTAAGTTGTTTGCTATTGTAATGACTAATTACCTGTCCCTCAAATAATATTTCTCCTGAAGTGGGTGTATCTAACCCACTAATGACATTGAGTAACGTACTCTTGCCACTTCCACTAGGCCCTAATATGACCATGACTTCCCCTTGTTTGATTTCTAGACTCACTTCTTTTAGTGCATAGGTCTCAATATCCCCTTGACCATAAATCTTGGTCACATTTTTTAGAACAATCCCCATAGATTCACTTCCTTATTTCAGGCTATATCTAATACTTTTCCCAAGTCCTGCATCACGTAAAAGATATGCTAGGTTATCACGATAAATACCCTCTATTGCTTTGTAATTATTCTTGAGTGCGACTTCCCAATCCTTACTGATTTGAATCTTCTTTTGATCTGACATAATTGTATAAAGCAAGTTCCCTTCAGCGTTAATTTTTTCTTGTAACCAAGCATTTTTGTCACGCTCTTTTTGGCCTTTGAGTGCTTTTTCAAAAAGAGGTTCAAACAAGCGATATGGCGTATCCTCATAAAGCTCTGATACAATCTGTGTCATATCTTCATCCCATAAGCCCTCTAGTGTTGTAAGGAGCTCTTCTTTTGTAAGGTCTGATGCAATATTCCACTTGGTATCAATCTCCTCAGCCATACGGTGCAAACGATCTTCCCTCGAAAACTGGATGCCCTTATGAACAACATATTCCCAGCTCTCTGCTACCATACGCAGCGCCAATCTTTGGTAAGAGATTGTCTTATTTCCCTCCTGAACCTCATCCAATATGCCTTTGACCCAAAATAGTTTATAACTTGTATCTAAATTTTTGAAGTTTAATAATTGATCTAGTGCGTAAACATCTACTTTTGATTTTGTTTTTTGTCTTTTCATGGTGTACTCCTTTGATGTGTTTTACTTCATTATAGTACACCTTATCTCTAATGTGTAGCCAGATTAATAGGGTTCTACATGAACCATGCAATGTTTAATCTCTTCTATGTTTTTTTCTAATAAATCATGGACCTTAGTTGCAATCTTATGGCCTTCTTCTACCGTCATCTTTTTAGCAACATAAATCTCAACATCTACATAGACTTTGCTACCAAACAACCTTGTTTTGAGATCATGTATACCTGCCACACCTTCTACGGCCTCTGTGAGTTCCTCAATTTGAGTCACAAGACTCTCTGGTGCTGCTTGGTCTACAAGCTGATTGGCAGATTGTTTGTATAAATCAATCCCTACCTTAATAATAAAGAAACTTACCACAACCGCAGTTAATGGGTCCAAAAACGTCCAGCCCATAGATGCTCCTAGTATCCCAACAAATGTTCCTATTGAAGAAAATGCATCTGTCCTGTGATGCCAAGCATCTGCTTCCATAGCAACACTTTTGATTTTTTTTGCTGTACGAATGGTATACCAATACATACCTTCTTTCACAATAATCGATAATACTGCCGCCACTAATGCAATCGGCTCAGGTCTACTATATTCCCCACCTACCAGTGCTTTAACACCTTCAATCCCAATCATGACACCTGTTAATGCCAAAAATAAGCTAATGAGCTTCCCAAATACAGGTTCAAACCGCTCATGACCATACGGGTGCTCCTCATCCGCCTCCTTGCTGGCCATCTTAACACCTACAATAACCAACACCGTCGTTACAACGTCTGATGCTGTATGCATCCCATCTGCAATCATGGCTGCACTATTTCCTACTATTCCAGCAACTACTTTGATAACACCTAATAAAATATTCACAATGATTGTAATCACCGATACTTTTTTTGCTTGTTCATACATCATTTTCGCCTCCTCATTATCAATAGATAAATATATTATGGTGTAATTATATTTATAAACTCTTTATTTGTAAACCATTTAGTCAAAACCACATATAGCTTTCATTTTCAATTGATAATGATTTTTTGTGTGACTTATACTATATTCTCACTCAACCTCATATGCTATGTATAAGATTCTTAATTTAAGAGGTATTTTTATGTCATCATCTTCTGAACTCTTACAACTTGCCGAGAGGCTCCTCGATCATACAGATTTACTCCATCTTGAATGTTCTTGCCTATTACCCTATAGAGAATGTACAGGCGAAACACTCATACTTCTTCCACTTCAAAAAGATGTTCCTTTCGATAGTTCTTTTTGTATCCCCCAGCTCTTTTCTCTCCTAAGTGCACTCTATTATTTAAATATAAGTTTTGGCTACCTGTTTGAAATAGGCCCTAGCTC
>JBOFEH010000130.1:0-3958 GCA_051647765.1 Cellulosilyticaceae bacterium
TTTGTCTATATTCTAGGCGGAGCGCTTTCTTTTCAGCCTCAGAGTAAGTAGACCAGAGGTCTTCTCCAGGTTCGATATGCATAGAGAAGCTGTCCTGGCCAGGTTTGTTAGGGAAGATGCTAGAGACAGTCTGTCTCAGTGGAATTTTATCCCCGTTTATAGTGATAGCATACAAAGAAAGGTCGTTGATATCCCAATCTCTTTGGCTACTAGCAGTGGTCTCAGTGGGTGTGTCACCTTCTTCTGATATCTGGAATGCTATAGGTGCATCAGTAGGTGGCGTGTATAAGAGATTACCATTAATCTTACCACCTAGAGCAGAGAGTTCAATATCTGTGATTTGAAGCGAGGTATCTTCATCAAGTTGGGTTTTAAAGTTCTTTTTATTACCTTTAACCTGTTTGTCTGCTTGGAGTGTAAAAGTAGTCTCCCACTGGCCTTCTTGCTGAAGGTCATAGGTGTTATAGAGATTGAATAATGCAAGGTCATCTAGTACTTCGGGTGTGATATTTGGATAGGTAAAAGTATGGAGGCTTACAGGGCTAATAGAACTGGTTTGTCCATTGTATCCGTCATCTTCTAATATTTCCTGGGTCATGGTATTACGAAGGTCAGTGAGATCAGTAATATTTCCAGTGGTGTTTTCAAAGGTTAGCTGGAGGGTATTATGCTTATAAGAAGCACCACTAAGTGTAATGTCTGACTCGGGATGCTCTAGAGGAATACCAGCTGGCGTGAGCTTATCTTTGGTGAAAATTCCAGGGGTATCGGGTGAGAGGTCAGTATTAGCAATAGCAGATAAATCAATAGGAAGTTGCATTTCATGAGGGGATACAATAACAATATCCTCGGCCTTAATCGTTACAGATGTCCCTACAGTACTACCATCACACCTTAAGTTAGCCACGTAAGTAAGTATCATATGGTCCTCGCTTAGTTCCCAGGCATGGGACCAACTAGAGCCCCCAGAGCTAGAGGTGTTGGAGAGATTAAAGTTTTTGATTTGACTATTTGGGGCAAAGGGAGTCTGATCATCCTTGGTGAGGTGAACCACAATCAGTGCACCACTATTACTTGCTAAGGCGGTCTCCACAGTCATTGTGACACCGTTTTGAGAAACAGACTGATTAATACCTTGTACACTTGGTAGGATAAGGTTTAGCCTATCGCCAAAGAAGTCTTGTAGGGTTGGGCTGATGCTTATGGCACCCATTACACTAAAGGTAAGCAGCAATAGGATAGCAGCAATCATAAGTGTACGTTTTAGGATTCTACAAGGTTTAGCATAAGATTTGCCTGAAGGTTGAGTTGCAGAAATCTCTCGGAGTGAACGTGCCTGTATACGCTTAGTCAGTTGAGGGGAGACTGACACGTCTTCGATTATTTCTATGAGGTCATCTTCTATGGTGTTAAGTAACTCAGAAATTTTGTGGTCCATTAGTGGATACCTCCTTCGCATAATAGTTTTTGTAATTTTGCTTTGCCACGACGGAGTTTAGTTGCGACAGTATGTTCATTAAGGTTAAGGGATTGTGCGATATCTACAATTTTATGGAAGTAGAAGTAACGCCTAACAAAGATATCTTGGTCAGGATAAGGCAAGCTATAGACAGCTTCGCGAATGAGTTGTTGCTCTTCGGCTTGAATAACAAGTGAATCAGGGGTGTGTAGGTTTATATCAATAGTGTTTTCATCTAGAGGGAGTGTTTGATTAATCCCTTTTTTCTTGAGGGCATTAAGTGTCATATGGCGGGTAGTAACTCCTATATAGGCTTTTTCTTTTCCTTTAGTAATATCAAGCATTTTTCTATTATTCCAAAGTTTGATCAAGACATCAGAAGCAAGTTCCTCTAGATCTTCGTTAGAGAGCTGTATGCCGCTTGTTTTGCTAATGACTGCGACAACATACGGGGTATAGCGAGTAATCAGTTGTTCATAACAGTGGACATCATCTTGGGAGATGCCCTCTAATAATTCATAATCAGTCATATTGGAAACGCTCCTTTCTAATACTATAGACAATCAAAGTGAGTACTTTATTTCAAATTATAACAAAAAAAGAACAAATCACCTCAAAATGAAGGTGATTTGTTCTTTTTATTGTTTTGAAGCTCTTAATTCGCGAACCACTTCAAGACTGAGGCCTACTTTTGTGGCGATAGTCATATCATCTAGTATGTCTAATAAAGCTTCGGCAAGAGTCAATTTATTTTGTTCAATGCCTTGCGCAATGCCTTCCTCACGAGCGACTTTTTCACGAGTAAGCTGATCTCTTATTTCTGCTTCCCTTGCTTCGTAGGCCATTCGTGCGATTTCATCTTCACTTACTCTTTGGAGTATGTGATAGGCTTTTTGTATCCCTTCATTTTTTTGTGCTAACATTTCCATCACCTCTATAGATTTTGCATCTAAAAATTGTAACCATTCAATTATTGGATCATGTGCATCTTTTAATTTTTCAATTCTCGTTAGTTTTGGTAACTCTAAGAAATGTATTTCTAGGACGTCAGTTAATTTACTGCCTAATTCATCTTCGGTGAGATGATATTGTGTATGAATTTTATCTGCATCTATACATTCAAAGTCAATAATGTTGATGGTAATACATTTTTTAAGCTTATCGCAAGTATCACCGCATTTGATTATATCATGCAAGGTGAAATTATTCTATAAATCCAAAAAGCTCTTGCTGATACTTTGCACGGTCGTCCCAAAACGCAAATAGATGTTGGGAGTTTTCATAAGTAACTAATTTTTTGGAGGTGTGGGGGATTGCTTCAAAAATAGCCTGAGACATACTATAAGGACATTTTTGGTCTGCTTTGCTATGGATTATAAGTGTGGGCGTAGCACTACTTGAAACCTGAGTGACCATGTTCACGTCTTCAAAGGAGTAGCCATATAGTAGCTGACAAAATTTACTGCCAAGTGAGGTCATGCCATGCGCAAGGATAGGCGGAATAGCCTTGGAGATTTCCCATGTGATTTCATCAGACATGCTACTGTAGGGAGAATCCATGATGGCAAAGGACAGATTTTGCTGGGCTTCTTCGGTTCCGAGATAGTAGGCGATGGTAGCGGCACCCATAGATTGGCCGAATACACCAACTGTGTGGCCCTCAGATTGGTCTTTTGCAAATTGGACAACCTGAGCCAAATCCTGACTTTCTAAGTAGCCAAATGTGACAGTAGGGGCTGTATTTTGGCCATGGGCACGTTGGTCATACAAAACAACATTCCAGCCTTTGTCTAAAAATATTTCTGCCATAGGATACATGGTTTTGTGATTGCTTTCGTGCCAATGAACAAGTACGACTGTCTTGTTATTGGCATCATGAGTAGGACGAATATAGGAGACTGGAATCTTATGGCCTAAAGGGGATTGGAGCGTAAAAGATTGGGTGCTAGGAGACCATGTGTTGACAAAAGTATCAGGGGAATAGCCTGTGTCTTGGAAGTATAGAGTGGTAATATCCTCAGTGTGTCTCTCTGACATAGACGAGGGGATATACGCAGTCAAGAAGCCTAATAGACAGACAATTAAAGTTAACGTAAATAGACCAAGAAGTATTAATTTGAGAGGCTTGCTTAAGTTCATGGGGACCTCCTATAAGGATGATGTACTACAAAGATTATATAATTTTTAGAAAATAAAATCAAATTATAAGCTAAGTATAGGGCGGCTGACAATACTGCAAAAAACCGTTAAATCACACTTTTCTAACATCTAGAAAAAGTATAGAATGAAATCAATAAGTTTAAACATAGGAGGGAGCGAATAGTATGAAATATAGAATGGCAGAGCAAGGTGATGAAACACAAGTATTAGCATTAATCCAAGAAGTATTAGGGCAGTATGGTTTGAGCTTAGAGCCACAAGATGCGGATGCAGATGTTGTAGACCTAAAGAAGTCTTATATAGACAATGCTGGATGGTTTGAGGTTGTGGAGTATGAGG
>JBOFEH010000131.1:0-4710 GCA_051647765.1 Cellulosilyticaceae bacterium
CAGAAGTAACCATGATTCCACAAACATACGCATCAGCGATTACAGATACAGAGGATATCAAGGCATGGGATAAGATGATGGGCCTTCTTGAAGACGATGATGATGTTCAAGAGATCTATCACAACTGTGAAGAAGAATAAGAATAGGACAAAGCCACTTTTGAGGTGTAAACCCCTTTGAGAGTGGTTTTTCTTTTGGCATATAAAGCCTTGTACTATTTAAGGAGAATTGGTAAAATAGGATAAAGTATACTATAGAAAAGGATGGGAAAATGAAATTTAAACAATTGTTTAATATACCAAATATCTTATCACTCGTACGTATATTACTGGTTCCAGTATTTATTTATATTTATTTGAACGCCCAGACAAAAGAGAGTTTTTACCTTGCAGCCTTTATTTTGTTTGTATCAGGGTTGACAGACGCATTAGATGGCTATATTGCCCGTAAGTACAATCTTATCACAGAGCTTGGCAAGGTTATTGATCCTTTTGCAGATAAGCTGACACAAGCCACCGTAGCCATTTGTCTTGCACTACGTATCCAAGGGATGCTTGTTTTGCTCAGCATATTTGTAATCAAAGAAGTGACGATGATTATTGGAAGCGGTATACTTCTTAAAAAGCGTGTGGAGATTGATGGTGCCAAGTGGTTCGGCAAGTTAGCAACGGTGGTCTTTTATGTAGTCATGTTTCTTGTTGTTGCTATTCCTGATATGCAAAGTAGTATGAGGATAATACTTATTGGATTATCAGCCGTATTTATGATTTTTTCATTCGTCATGTATATACCAGAGTTTAAAAGGCATTTAAATAAAACCACCAAGTCGTAGGCTTGGTGGTTTTGTATTAGCGTAGTGGCTGAGCTGGTCTAGCAAGCATGAGCCTTTGTTTTTCCAGTATGAGTTTGGAAAGTAAGTTTTCAGTAGAGGTGTCTAGTCCATTAAAGCGAATACGGTGACTATAGAAGCCAGTTGGAATCTGGTCGCCATCTATAAGGACTGTCCCTGTGAGGTCAAGTGATTGATCAAGGAATTGTAATTTGAGATAGACACCTGTCTCAGCTTTGAGCTGATGTTTGCAGACCATACAGAGCCCACCTGCACTAATATTCGTACTTATAGCATCATAAACCGTCTGATCAGGCGCATTGCTATGTTGGTTGACATGATCAGGAATAAGTGTATAAGTAACAGGGAGTGTCACATTGAGCCTAAAATGAGAACGTTGTTGTTTTTTCTCAATAGGTGAGGCAATGCGTGACTTATATTGGAGCCCATCTCCCTTACGGCGCTTATCAAAGATATCAAGTGTTGTCATATAGAGGGCGTTTTTGGTAAGAATAGACACCTCTAATGTGCATGGAACAGGGAATAGAACCCAGTCTCTTTGAAAAAGGGGGGCATCAAAGATTATTTGATCTTTATCCCATTTGAGGATACGTGTTTTGTGGAATTTCTCACCATCTTGAATACGAAGTGATAAATTCAGGTCTTTATAAATAATATCTTTATATTGTGTAATGCTATTGTTGATAGCTAACTTTAAGGTTTTAGCATCTGATGCAGCCATTTTTTTAATCCCCCTTCTAAATCTTTTCTTATAGTATGTATCTTGTAGAAATTAACTGATAGCTCAATTTATTACTACGCGAACCAATATCTGCTACTGCACGAACCAATACGTGGACTAAGGCAGGTAAAGAACTCTTGTAGAAATTGACTATTAGTTCAATTTGCTACTGCGCGAACCAATACGTGGACTAAGGCCGTAATAAATCTTGTAGCAATTGCCCGTTGGTTCAATTGACTACTGCGCGAATCAATACGTGGACTAAGGCAGGTAAAGAACTCTTGTAGAAATTGACTGTTAGTTCAATTGACTACTGCGCGAACCAATACGTGGACTAAGGCCACTATTGTTCCATTATACTTTAAATTTATCGGCTATTTCAATAAACTACTTGAAAATATAATAGGGATATGTAACAATATTTGATGATATGATGATAAAACTTAAATAAAAAGAGGAATAGAAATGAGAAAGATTATTTGTGTGGCACTGAATCCAGCGATGGATAAGACCATAAATGTGGATCGTTTTGAGGTAGGTTGTGTCAATACGATAGGAGAGATTTCTTATCAAATTGGGGGTAGGGGGATCAATGTATCCAAAGTACTACAGAATTTTGATCATAAAAGTATCGTCACAGGGTTTGTAGGTGGCATTTGGACGGATAAGTTTAGAACAACACTTATGAAGCTGGGTATTGAAACTAAGTTTTTTAAGCTAATTCATGATACACGTACAAATACAAAGCTGATTGATACAGTAACAGGTACATGTACCACCATTAATGAGAGAGGGCCACAAGTTCCTGAGGAATTTTTAGAGCGTTTTATTCAGTCATTTACGATTATGTGTAAGCCGGATGATATTATTGTTCTTACAGGAGGGACACCGCCAGGTATTCCAGATGATATTTATTACACACTAACCAAGATTGCCAAAGAAAAAGGCGCCACTGTTATCTTGGATGCGAGAGGGGAACTTCTCAAACAAGGTGTGTTAGCAGGTCCGGATATGGTTAAGATAAATTATAGAGATTATGTGCCGAGAGAATACTGGAATAATATGCCTGAGGCTATCTACAGAGGACTGTTGGATGGGGCTAAGCAATTAGGCGTAGAGAAAGTACTGATTTCAGTAGGTAAAAAAGGTGCATTGTTTTTACATAAGGATAAAGAATATTATGCAAAAGCTGTTGATGTAGGCGTGGATCTCAAATATCCTGTTGCTGCAGGAGATGCTATGGTATCTGCTATGGTGATGAGTATTATAGAGGAGTTTGATGATGTGACGACGCTCAAATATGCTGTGGCATGTGGTGCTGCCTGTGTACTTGCAAAAGATACCAAAGGCTGCGTGCCAATGAAAGTAAATGAGCTTATTTCAAAAGTAGACATCAATAGATTATAGCAATAAGAAGGAGTTAGCATGGCGAAAAAACAAGAAATTATACAAGGTAAAATTGAATCATTTAGCTTCCCAAACAAAGGAAAGCTTATTATGGAAGATGGCGTAGCCGTACAGGTACCGGATGCATTACCAGGACAAGAAGTAAGCGTACGCCTCCAAAGAAAGCGTAAAGGCAGATGGGAAGGGAGACTGATGGAAGTCATCAGCAACCCAGAACATTTTACAAAGCCAGCATGTGACTACTTTGGTCTATGTGGGGGATGCTCTATTCAGCATCTACCATATGCATCTCAGCTTGAACACAAGCATGAGCAGGTCATGAAGCTCCTAAGCAAAGCAGGAGTGACAGACTTCGAGGACAAAGGCATTATCAATAGCCCAAGTCAGTGGGAATACCGTAACAAGATGGAGTTCTCTTTTGGAGATACTTGCAAAGATGGCCCAATTGCATTAGGGATGCACCGTAAGAGTAGTACATTTGACATTATTACAGTAGATGGATGCAAGATTGTAGATGAGGACTTCAGTACGATTTTACGTTATGTTCTTCGCTATACTTATGCCAACAACTTACCATTCTACCAAAAGAAATCTCATGAGGGCTTCATGCGCTATCTTCTCGTAAGAAGATCACACACGACAGGAGAGCTACTCGTCAACATCGTGACATCTAGCCAATCACCATTTGATTTCACAGAGTTAGCCAAAGAGCTTACTCAGATTACCAAAGGAGAGGTCGTTGGTGTCCTTCATACGATTTCAGATACACTTGCAGATGCTGTCAAACCAGACAAGGTGACACTGATTCAAGGAAGAGACTACCTTACAGAGAACATTCTCGGACTAAACTTCAATATCTCACCATTCTCATTCTTCCAAACTAACACAGCAGGCGCAGAAGTACTCTACAAAACAGCGATTGGTATGATGGCAGATATCGAGAACAAGACAGTCTTTGACCTCTACTCAGGAACAGGGACTATCGCACAAATCATGGCCACAAAAGCCAAAAAAGTATATGGCATCGAGATTATTGCAGAAGCCGTAGAAAAAGCCAAAGAAAATGCCAAACTCAACGGTTTAGACAACTGCGAATTCATCTGCGGAGATGTCCTCGCACAAGTTGACGCCCTCAAGGTCAAACCAGACAGTATCGTCCTTGACCCACCAAGAGAAGGGATCAATCCAAAAGCTATCCAAAAGATCATCAAGTTTGATGCCAAAGAGCTTCTCTACATCTCATGTAAACCAACATCACTCGCAAGAGATCTCCCAGTATTTGAGGAAGCAGGCTATAAAGTGAAAGAAGTATGCTGCGTGGATATGTTCCCGAATACTTATCACGTTGAGACAATTGCACTACTAGTGAAAGAATATTGATTTTACAATGGTTACAGGCAATTATATCAAAATATATAGATGTGTTTTAAGATAAAAGAGTGAAGACCTTTACTTTCTCAGTTTGAGGGGGTAAAGGTCTTTTTATAATTTAGCAAAAGGTAGAACCATTTAGCATAAGTATAATTATTTAGCAAAAGTCAATGGGGTTCGATAAAATGCAAATAATATAAAAAAATATTTAAAAAAATCTTAATATATTATATAATTATATTTGAGAAAGATAGATTAGAAGTTATACTAAGGAGGGAATTATGGAAGTACTATTAGAAAAGTATTACAATGAGTTTGTTGGATTACCTAATAATAAAGCTATAGTTAGAAATGGAATTAA
>JBOFEH010000132.1:0-4095 GCA_051647765.1 Cellulosilyticaceae bacterium
ATACCCTCCTATATGAAGTGGGAAGGAGCTGGTTGGTCTATAGAAGAGGGGTCAGCTTATGTTTATTATCAAGAGCGATTGGTAATACAAAGTGTTTATTATATTCCTTTTAAAATAACCATAAACGCACTACCTAAAACAGATCAAATTGATTTGTATCCACATATCACGTATTCATATAGCGTAGGTTATAGGAGTATTCCGAAAGCAAATGTTATTCATCTAAAGGACCCTATGCGTGTTCAAGTAGCTATTATTGATAAGGAGCAGACTGGTCTTATCAAGCAAGTAGACAAGAAAATAGCTCAGGTAGGAGATGTGCTTAGTTATGCAGTATGGCTTACCAATACAGGGAATATACCTGCAGAGAATGTAGTGGTCAAAGAAGTATTCCCACCTGAACTTAAATGGGTTCCTAATGAAGATAATATTCAACAAGGGATTGAACTAGGGCAATTAAGACAAGGGGAACAAAAAGTTATTCATTACCAAGCAAGAGTTATAGCGATGAAACCAAGTACGACACTAAATCCGAGTACACATATTGCATATGGTTTTTCAGTAGGGAGTCAATATATTGAAAGATGGATAGAATCAGATGAGGTTCAAACCACTATTGAAATGGCAGATATACAAGGAGAAATGGTGGTGAATAAAGGCGTTGCAACCTTAGAAGATTTATTAACATATACAATCACATTACGCAATGAAGGTAATATGCCTGCCTATGATATTGAAGTCATATTACCTGTGATATCAGGGTGTAGGTGGACGAATCAGAGTATTTATATTCCACAGCTAGAAGTTGGTGAGCAGGTACAAAAAAACTATAATCTGTGTGTTGAGAGCATGCCTTATGACGATCAAATAGATGCCTATGGGCAGGTGAGGTATATGTTTAAGACAACAGTAGGAGAAGAGGTCAAAAGGCACTATACAACAGAGCATGTGAGTACACCTGTTATTGCACCTCAAATCAAAGTGGTAGATGAGGGATTGCAAAAATATGTCAGCCAACAAACAGCTGTCAAATTAGAAGTGCTGACTTATACGCTGGTACTCAAGAATACAGGGAATGTGATGGCCCAAAAAGTAACTATTCAAGAAGAACTTTCACAAGGCTTGAGGCTGATTCCAAAGACAGTGACTATAGCAGGTGAAGTGAGTGAACAAGAAACATTAGCCATGCCACTGGTAATAGAGGAATTACGACCAGGAGCTAAAACCCAAATCACTTACAAGGTAAAAGTGGTAGATTTACCAGAGGATGAAGAGGTTTTTAGCCATAGTAGAGTTACCTATCAATATGTAATGCCTTATGAAGAAGAAGTTACTAAGCTCATTACAGAGGAAATGATGAGTTTGCCAACAAAAGTTTATGATCCTAAGATTAGCACACAACATGGGACATTGAAGCAAAGAGTAGATGAAGATGTGGCTGATTTAGGAGACTATTTACACTATACAGTAACCATTGTCAATACAGGAAATACAGCGGCAATGGCACCTTATTACCAAGTCAACCTCCCAGAAGGTCTTAATTATGTTCCTAAAACCCTCAAGTTGAATGGTGAAATAATAGAGGATACGTTAGTGCGTATACAGTTACCAAATCTTGATATAGAGAAAGTATGTGAGATTACTTTTACAGCAGTTGTGGTCACATTACCTATGGAAAAAGTATGTATTGCAGAAGGACGATTAAGTTATAAAATCTTTAGAAATGAAGAGGAAGTCACAAGTATTACAGAGATCAATGAATCAGCACAGACACAGATTGATACAGCAGGGCCCGTCAAGCAAGAAGATTTTTGGCAACAAACTAGCCAAAGCGTTGCCCATTTAGGGGATATGATCCAAAGTACCTATAAGATTAAAAATATGGGGAATCGGATTATGAAAAATGCAATACTAAGACTTAAAGAGGACTTGATTCACCTTAATATGATAGATGAAAAAGGAGAATGTTTAGGGGATATTATGCCTTTAGAGACCAAGGAAGTGACACTGGATATGCAGGTAGTGGATATTCCAAGACAATCTTATTTAGGACCTATTGGTCAAGTAGATTATGAGTATACTGTAGGATCTAATCTACAGAAAAAAACGACTAAGTTCTCTAACGAAGTAACCCTCAAAATTCAAGATACAGGACTCCAAAAAAAGGGGCAGGTAGTCATTTTTGTTGACAAAGAATATGCTCAAATAGGAGAAATCCTTACTTATGAAGTGCATATCCAAAATGCAGGGAATACCTCCGCCCTAAATCTAACTGGCAAAATACAAATAAGTGACGAAGTAGAGATCCTATCAGAATCTATTAGAGTGTTACCAAAAGAAAAAGCAGTAGGTAAGATGGGAGCTATTCATATCGAAAAAATTGCACCTGAAGAAAAGGTCACCATTGTATTTCAGGCAAAAGTACGCTGCATCCCAGAACAAGAAAAGATAGAGTCCAAGATGAGTATCAATTATGGTTACAAAGATGCTTATCAAAAGTTACAGATTGAATCAGTGACAACAAATGAGGTCATAACAAGTATTCGTAGTACTGATTTTGATGGAGATAACTTTAGCAAGACAATCCTTCAAGAGGAATATACATTAGGAGAAATCATTCATTACAAAATAAAGTGCTTGAATAAGGGAAATATCACGGCCAAAAACGTTAAGGTGATTCAGAAGTGCCCACAAGGGATTAGTATTTTAGTAGATACAGTCAAACTTGAAAATGGAAATCGCTTGAGATGTAAGCAGGGAGAAGAGATTTTGGTAGGGGATATGAGACCCAATCAGCAAGAAGTTATACACTTTGAGGCAAAAGTAGAAAAGTTGGTTGACCTAAGAGAGTGGGTGGATGAGTCCTGCTTGATGTATCAGAGTGAAACTGTGCCACTAGAGCTCATGACCCAAGAGTCTCAAAGACTTGGTAAAACATTGGTGATCAATGCACCTCAGTTTGATGTGCAGATTCAGATGCTTCAGGAAGAAGTATTATTAGGAGAAACAGTAGGAATCAAAGTACGTATCACAAATATAGGCAATCAACATGCAACAGATATAGGGCTGACAAAGCTTTTGCCACCTCAATTTGTAGTAGTGCCCTATAGTATTCGACTAGATGGTACAGGGTGCGGTGCGGTGGCAAGTCTAGAAGAGCTACGGATACCGCAAATAGACCGGGAACAAACCATTACACTGAATATAAGTGCTAAGGTAATTGCCCAAATAAGTCAAGAAGAATCTCAGCTGCCACAAATAACATACCATTTTCAACTACGACAAAATACCTGTGAAATGGTGGCAAAAGGAGTGCCCATTGTTTTGAAAGTACATCATACTGGGTTGGATATAGGCATCCAGTCAGACCAAGATGATAAGAAGGTACAAGTAGGTGATACGGTTAATTATACAGTTACCATGACCAATACGGGATCTCTCAAAATGATACAAGGCATTATCTATCAAGAGCTCTCACGTGCCATCAAATTTGAAAAAGGGTATGTGATGGTAAGAGGAGAGCAAGTTGGTATCCAACAGTTAGAACAAGGTATTAATATAGGAGACTTGGATGTAGACGAGTCGCTTACAATACATTATAAGACAACTGTTATGGGGTATTATGCAAAAGCCCTGCAAATAACTGCTCGTGCTAAGTATAAGTTTATGCTGAACCAACAAGAGGTGAGCCAAAGCGTAGAAACGGCCAAGGTGGTTCATGAAATTAAGATTTCATCCCCATATATGAAACGGGTTACTGGTAAAAAAATGTTTATTTTACCAGTAACAATGTCAGATATCAAGCAAGTGGATGGAATCAAAGCAAGTGTTAAGGCTTGTGGTATTAGGCAAATCATTAAGGACAAAAATGAAGTAGAGGTAGCAGTGCAAGTAGGTTATGAGATTGATTATGTTGATAGCAGCTTACAAGTACAGTTGGTGAGGTTTGAGCAATTAATCATTGAAAAGCTTAAATATACAGAGGTTAAACAGGTGACAGAAGATTTATTAACAGTAGAGGTGGAGATGGCACAAGTGGCGATGGTTAATCAGCGGCAGATGGAAATTTGGTTAGAGCTTGCTATGGATTTATAA
>JBOFEH010000133.1:0-2971 GCA_051647765.1 Cellulosilyticaceae bacterium
CTGTTTCTCAATCTTTTTATAATTCACCTTCACGTTGTGCAGTAGCGGATATGAGTGCTATTTCTATTGATAGAAGACTTACAGATGGTGAAACTTATGAGATGGCGCTAGAAGAAATTCGCAACCTGCCATCTGTACAAAAGTATAAGGCAGAAGTCACCATGTATAAGTATGATAGCCCGAGCTGGACGAATCTTGTCTATCCAACAGATTGTTACTTCCCAACATGGGTGATTCCAGAAGATCATCCTGCGACACAGGCAATGGTAGAAGCGTATAGCGGTATGTATGGGGAGCCTAAAGTAGATAAGTGGACTTTTTCAACGAATGGGGTATCTATCATGGGACGTTATGGCATTCCTTGTATTGGCTTTGGTCCAGGCAAAGAAGCGCAAGCCCATGCGCCTAATGAAAAAACCTGGAAAGCTGATCTAGTGAAATGTGCAGCAGTTTATGCAGCTGTGCCTACATTATATTGTCAATAAAATAAGGGAAGAGCGAAGGGGAGAATAGCTATGAGCCAATTAGAAAATTATATTAAAAAATTAGATACACTGAATTTTAGAAATATGTATCAAAACGACTTTTTCTTAACGTGGGAGAAAACACAAGATGAATTAGAAGCTGTATTTACAGTGGCTGATGCACTAAGAGATTTGAGAGAAAGAAATATTTCTACACGTGTTTTTGATAGTGGATTAGGTGTTTCATTATTCCGAGATAATTCTACCCGTACGAGATTTAGCTTTGCATCAGCTTGTAACTTATTAGGTTTAGAAGTGCAAGATTTGGATGAAGGTAAGTCACAAATTGCTCATGGGGAAACTGTACGTGAAACCGCCAATATGATTTCTTTTATGGCAGATATCATAGGGATTCGTGATGATATGTATATTGGCAAAGGAAATGCCTATATGCATGAAGTGGCAGAGTCTGTAGAAGAAGGATTTAGAACAGGTGTCTTAAATCAAAGGCCTACGCTAGTCAATTTACAATGTGATATTGACCATCCTACTCAGACGATGGCGGATATGCTACATATCATCCACGAGTTTGGTGGCATAGAAAATTTAAAAGGTAAAAAAGTAGCGATGACATGGGCTTATTCACCCTCTTATGGGAAACCACTTTCTGTTCCACAAGGTGTCATCGGTCTAATGACACGTATGGGAATGGAGGTTGTACTGGCACATCCAGAAGGCTATGAAGTGATGGCAGAAGTAGAAGAAGTGGCTCAGCAAAATGCAGAAGCGTCAGGCGGATCATTTAGCAAAACGAATAATATGGCAGAAGCGTTCAAAGATGCAGATATTGTCTATCCAAAGAGCTGGGCACCTTTCCAAGCTATGGAAAAGCGTACAGACCTTTATGCACAAGGGGACCAAGAGGGAATCAGAGCCTTAGAAAAAGAACTACTCGCACAAAATGCGAAGTATAAAGATTGGGAATGTACAGAAGAACTAATGGCAATGACTAAAGAGGGAAAAGCGCTTTATATGCATTGTTTACCAGCAGATATCTCAGGCGTGAGTTGCGAGGCAGGGGAAGTAGCAGCTAGTGTTTTTGAGCGTTATCGTACAGCACTTTACAAAGAAGCTTCATTTAAACCGTATATTATTGCAGCGATGATTTTCTTATCAAAAGTAGCTGACCCACAAGCTGTGCTCAAAAAATTAGATAAAGATGGTAAAGATAGAGTGTTCAAATAAAAGGCATGTTGGTCATAAGGAATAGGGGGAATGGGCATGTCAAAAAAAATAGTTATTGCACTAGGTGGCAATGCGTTAGGTAATAATTTGGCAGAACAAATGGTAGCTGTAAAGTATACTGCTAAAGCAATTGGAGATTTGATTGAACAAGGACATGAAGTAATTGTATCCCATGGTAATGGGCCTCAAGTAGGGATGATTAACCTTGCTATGGGGGAGATGCATAAAACGAATCCAGAGACACCTGTTATTCCTATGTCTGTTTGTGTAGCTATGAGCCAAGGATATATTGGATATGACCTTCAAAATGCGTTGCGAGAAGAATTGTTAAACCGAGGAATCAAAAAACCGGTAGTTACAATTATTACACAAGTACAAGTGGACCGAGAGGATCAAGCCTTTTTAAATCCAACTAAACCTATCGGGCGATTTATGACCAAAGCAGAAGCGGATGATCTGATTGAAAAAGGATACAGTGTCAAAGAAGATGCAGGACGTGGCTATAGACGCGTAATTGCCTCGCCAAAACCTATCGCCATAGTGGAAATAGAGACGATCAAAACATTGGTAGAACAAGGGCAAATAGTCATTGCAGCAGGTGGTGGAGGCATACCTGTTGCAGCAGAGGGCAATCATTTATCCGGAGTAGGAGCAGTCATTGATAAGGATTTTGCTAGCTGTGAACTGGCCAAAGCGATTGATGCAGAATGCTTAATTATCCTAACTGCTGTAGAAAAAGTAGCAATCAACTTTAAGCAGCCAGATGAGACTTGGCTCTCTGAAATCGCAGTAGATGAGGCTGAAAGGTATATTGAAGCAGGTCAGTTTGCACCAGGTTCTATGCTGCCTAAAATCGAAGCAGCTATAGAATTTGCTAGGTCTAAACCAGGTCGATCTTCACTGATTACTTTGTTAGGGAAAGCCAAAGAAGGCATAGAGGGCAAAACGGGAACTACTATCAAAGCCTAAAGAGGAGGAATGAACATGTCTATTTTAATTAAAGGGGCATTATTAGCCACACAAAATATACATACCCCTCAAGATATACTGATAGAAAAAGGAATCATTAAACAAATCGGGCAGTTAGAAGTAAAGGCTGATGAAGTAATAGATGCCAAAGGGTACATTGCTTTTCCTGGATTTATTGATGCCCATACGCATCTAGATATGGATACAGGTACTGCACTTACTGCGGATGATTTTAGAAGTGGGACCCTAGCGGCAGTCGCTGGGGGAACCACAACTATTATAGATTTTGCTAC
>JBOFEH010000134.1:0-1812 GCA_051647765.1 Cellulosilyticaceae bacterium
CATTACCACTTTATACAATAGGTTCAAAAGAATGAGGGGAATAAGGGATGCAATTTATAGGAAATACGTAACTGTTCAGCCTCTATTAACAAAAAATGAGATGACTTTTACCTAAGAGGGCATTTTTCAGAGCTAGCAATGGACTTTTACCCTGTTTTTTAGCCGTACTTGTATAAGACATAATGTCTAAGAAATCCTGTGCACCATCTTTTGTTCTAAAACATCCTGAAACTTTGGTTTTGACTTTTACCATACGTACATCACGTTCAGCTTGATTGTTATCAAAAGGTACATTAAAGTCTTTGGCAAATAGACAGATTGCCCCCTCGTAGTCAAAGAGACGTTCTATCAGTGACCGGATTTTTCCTTTCCCTGGGCGTCCTCTTTTACCTGGTATTTTTTCAGGAAGTGGGTTAAGATTCCGAGCTTTTTCGATAATGCTCATATAGCACTTCTTGAACCCATGGATATGGTAGTAACTTAAACGATCCTTTCCCATAAATACTGCCTTATCTTTAACTTCTTTCATTCTAAGAAGTAGCTCTAGCATTTCAGTAGCCCACACTTGCTCAGGATGGTTTTCTACTACACCAGTTAGCTCTCTTAGTAAATGAGCACAACAAACTGCATGTGTTATCGCATCATATTTCCAATAAGATGCCCAACAATCATGTACAGCAATGCCTCTAAAGTTAGGAAGGATACCGCTTGAGGTCATGCCTTCATGACCTCTTTTATCTTCTAGTGTGAGATAAGTGTAGTTGGCATTAGAAGCATTATGAACCCAAAGTGTCTTCCCATTTACTCTTGTTCCTGTTTCATCAAAGTGAACGATGTTAGAAATAGTTAGGTGTGACTTTATTTCCGCTACAATAGAAGTAAGCTGATCTGCACATTCAGCCACCATCTTATGGATTGTGCCTGTACAAATAGGTATGCAAAATAAATCACTTAGTATTTCATGTGTCCGATTAATACTTACCATACCAATAGTATTAAGTGCTATAGCTAATGCTTTTAAATTAATACCGTACTGCATAGTAGATTTTATGTGTTCAGGAAAATGTCCTGCTATAACAGCATGATTTAACTGTGGACATTCGTAGCTAAGAGTTTGATGAAGCTTAACTTTTGTTTCTACAACAATGTCTACTTCATAGCGTTTGCCTTTAGTGCCACAAGATATACAAGTGCCGAAAAGAGCACATCCCATGCAACGGTTAGGCACATGATCCACTATAATATCAGGAGCTTTAGTTATTGAAAAACTTGTACCTTTATGACCTTGTTGTGCACCTTGGCATTTGCCAGAAGATTTACGAAGGCTCTTAGGTTGTGGCTTGTTAAGTCCATCTGACGAAGGTGGCTTAGAGCTATTTTTACTATTTTTGTTAATCTGCTCTTTTAGTTTGTTATTTTCTTCTGTAAGCAAAGTAAGCATTTCTGTAAGTTTATCTATGGTAGCAGTTTGTTTATTAATAGTGGCAGTTTGTTCTACAACTAAAGTGGTTAAAGCATCTATTTTATCTAATAAATTTTGAATAAAATTTGGTGTAGATTGATTGTTCAAACTGCTCACATCCCTTCGAAATAATATACTCTAAGTATAACGTTTAAAAGGACATAAGTGCCAGTTGATAACTAAATTTTTATGGGCATAACTACATCTAGTAAACTGTTAAATCTAAAGTCTTATCCACAGTATTAATTTACTGCGGCTGAACAGTTACCTTTATTGTTAGTATCTGCTGCTATTGCAGGACAAGCGATACCTACATTCGCACAAACTCCCGTAGTTGTAGAAGAAGTTCA
>JBOFEH010000135.1:0-26888 GCA_051647765.1 Cellulosilyticaceae bacterium
ATCATAGGTATAAAAAGAGTTATTAAGTAAATGTTAAATTGACATACAAAAATAAATAGTATATAATAAATTTGTAATATATATTAAAGAATTAGTGAAAATTACTGATACAAATGAGAAGTAGGGGGAGCAAAAGTGAAAATTAGAACAGTTATTAAAGCAGTATTAACGACGGCTATGTTAACATGTATAGCTATTCCAACATTTGCGGCAGATATTGAGGGGACAATTACGGAAGATTGTATAGCAAAACAGGTTATGCAAAATGGAGATATTAACGAAATGTCAATAGCGCAGGGGGAGCGTGTTGAAATTTTAGGAGAAATAGAAGAGTATTATGAAGTTGTTTTAAATGAGAATAATTATATTGTACGTATTCAAAAAGAACAGATTCTTATAGATGCACCACAACAAGAGGTTAAAGAAGTTAGTCAAGCGGAAGAAATGATTACATATGCAGAGCAATTTTTAGGAACACCGTATCGTTATGGTGGAAATGACCCACGTACAGGGGTTGATTGTTCTGGTTTTACCAAAGCTATATTTGGGCATTTTGGGATTAATCTTCAGAGAACTTCAGGTGGGCAATTTGCAAATAATGGCTATAAAGTTTCAAAAAGTGAATTAATGCCAGGCGACTTGGTGTTTTATGGTTATAATGGTAACGTCACACACGTTGCAATTTACATAGGTAATAGTAAAATTATTCATGCAAGTACAGGTAATAGAGGCGTGGTAATTGATCCACTAGATTTAAGAGGAATGCCTCCGTTTGTTGGATTTAAACGCGTATTATAATAATGTATTTAAGCACTAAAGCATCGCTTTAGTGCTTTTTATATTTATATTAAATTATTGTATAGAATAGCCTCGTTTACATAGAATAAGAAAAAAGACATCTGTTAAGCGGAGGGAATTATTTTAAATGAGGATGAGACAAATTCGAAAGTTAGTTAGTATCATATTGTGTCTATTAATTGGGAGTATAGGGGTACTAGCTTATGCGACATCAGAGAGAAAACTTCCGATATATTCTGTGCATAGGCAAGATAAAGTGGTTGCGTTAACATTTGATTGTGCATGGGGCGGAGAGGATATACCAGAAATCTTAGAAATTCTTAATAAACACCATACCAAAGCTGCCTTTTTTATGGTAGGAGATTGGATGCGTAAATATCCAGAGGCTGTAAGAGCCATCAGTGAAGAGGGACATGATTTAGGGAATCACTCAGATAAGCATCCCCATGTTAATCGTTTGCCAAAAGAGGATATTATGAAAGATATGCGAATGGCACATAATACAATCAAAGAAATTACAGGAAGAGATTGCTGGCTCTATAGAGGACCTTATGGAGAGTACAATGATATCGTATTAGATGCGGCAAGGGAGTGTGGTTACTATACCATTCAATGGGATGTTGATTCATTAGATTGGAAAGAGTATGGAAAAAGTGCATTGATTGATAAGGTACTTAAACACAAAAATCTTGCACCAGGTTCAATTATTCTTTTGCATAATGCGACTAAGTATACTAAAGATGCGTTAGAAGAGATTATTGTTGGACTTCAAACTAAGGGGTATCGCATTATTCCCTTATCAGAAATGATTATGAAAGAGAATTATCAAATCGACCATACAGGTAGGCAGTATCAATTACCTTAGGATAGCAAAATATTATACGCCCCACATTCCAAACTAAGGAAGGTGGGGCGTTATTAGCATGAGTAATACTTATATCTAGTTTTGAATTCGGAGTAAAGATCAAGTTGTGCTTGAAAAACTGGGAGCATCATGTGATCCAATGCTTGGCTTAAGTTAAGTACCTCGTCACACGTAAGATTATAATTATTGTAAATGATAGCCTCAGATAGAGCTTTTTTCGTATCTGTAATATTTGGTGTAGTTAAAGTAAAATCCATTATTTAGTCGCCCCACTTTGTATATAAGATGCAACCAGATGTTTCTACGAGTGCCTACTTATAGCATATGCAAAAGGTGGAAATTGGTGACAAATTAACTACATCCTGTTGTTGTTCCACAATCTTGACAAATTTTACAGGTACCATTGCGTACAAGATGGGTACTTTTACAAATGGCACAAGTTTCACCATAGATGATGTGTTCTTGGTTAGTAGAATAGTCGTGGTGGTCACTAGAGGTATGACTAAGGTCATTAGTGGGTTTAACTTGGCAATAAGTAAAATCTCCTAATTCAATATCAATAATTTTACTGATAAGATCAGAAATAGAGTCAGCCATTTTAATATAAGGATGGCCATTCACAAAACCATTAGGTTCAAACTTTTGGCCACGATACATCTGTGAAATATTCTGGGCAGATACACCATATTGCAGCATTTCAGAGATTGTTGTAGATAGGCTATCAAGTAGACCTTTAACTAAAGAACCTTGTCTTCCAGCAGAAACATACAGTTCACCGATATGACCATTGTCATAAAAAGAGACAGTAATATACAGTTTTAGACCACCAATTTCAGCTTCATGAACATGTGCATGACGTATACCAGTTGGCTTATTTCTACATAAGTCATGGGATGGGTGGATTTGTTTGGCATAACTTAAGAGTTCTTGATAAGATAAAGCGTCTAACGTGGCATCACGGTTTTCAGTGAGTGATGTTGTCAGTGGTTGAGATACTTTGCAACCATCTCTGTAGAGTGCAATGGCTTTGATCCCAAGTTCCCAAGAAAGCTTATAAATAGCTTTGATATCCTCTGTAGTAGCATCCTGAGGGAGATTAACTGTTTTTGAAATGGCACCAGAAACATGTGGGGTTAGGGCTGCCATCATCTTCACATGACCGCTTGGCGCAATGTAACGGTTATCTAATCCGGATTTTTGAGCTGTATCAAAAATCGCATAATGTTCTTTTTTGAGGAATGGAATACCGTTTGTGTCCAAGACTTTGTTTAACATACCATCTGCAATAGCAGTGATTTGGTCAGGGCTATAGTTTAATTTCTTAAGTGTCTGAGCAATAAGAGGATTTACGATTTCTAAAGTGCCACCACCTACTAGTTTTTTATACACGACATGGCTAAAGAAGGGCTCTGAGGATGTTGTGGCACAATCCATAGCAAAAGCAATAGTACCTGTAGGGGCTAATACAGAAACTTGTGCATTTCTAAAACCATAAGATTCACCTACAGAGAGTACGTCTTTCCAAATTTCAGGGAGTGATTCAGCAAGATTAGAAAAACCTACCTGATGGAGTATTTCTTGGGAAATAACAGGAGGGTTATAATGAAGATTTTTAAAATCATCACCATCTGGATTATAACCACTGCAGAGACTATGATTACGCATGACTTGAAGCATATAAGGTTTGTTGACATCAAAGTAAGTAAATGGCCCAATTTTCTTAGCAAAGAGGCCAGAAACATAGTAAGAGTAGCCTGTAAGAATACTCATTAAACTAGCACCTACAGTACGAGATTCTTCACTATCATAAGGTAATCCCATGAGCATAAAGAGTGCGCCCATATTGGTAAGGCCAAGTCCTGTTGTTCTAAAATGATAAGATTTGCGAGCAATATCAGGTGTAGGGAATTGACCGTGATGAATGGTCGCTTCTAATACAATTTGAATGAGTTTAATACAGTGTAGATAACTTTCAAGATCAAAAGCACCAGAGGTCTCATCGTAAAACTTGATAATATTGATACTTGCTAAATTACAAGCAGTAT
Organism: Cellulosilyticaceae bacterium; assembly: GCA_051647765.1. Lineage (GTDB taxonomy): Bacteria > Bacillota > Clostridia > Lachnospirales > Cellulosilyticaceae > JBOFEH01. Next base: position 3,709 of record JBOFEH010000135.1, read on the forward strand.
CATCTAAAAACATATATTCAGAACAAGGATTGCTAGCATTAATACGATTTGCACGATCACTAATATCACCATTTTCACCTGCAGGGCAAGTGTGCCAGCTATTGATTGTGTCATCAAATTGCATGCCAGGATCGCCGCAACGCCACGCAGCATCTGCAATTTGGTCAAATAAATCATGTGGATGAATTTGTTTAGAGATAGTCTGATCAAGTCTGTTGATAAGGTCCATTTGGGCCATAGAATCAGAGGTCATCTTCATGAAGGTATCAGAAACCCTAACAGAATTATTGACATTTTGGCCAGAAACTGTCTCATAAGCTTCACCGTCAAAGTGGGTATCATAGCCCATTTTGCCAAGTGCATCAACTTTTTGTTCTTCATGGGCTTTCCAATTGATAAAGGATTCAATCTCGGGATGGTTGATATTAAGAACATTCATTTTGGCAGCACGCCTAGTAGTGCCACCTGATTTAATAGCACCAGCATTACGATCAAATACTTTGAGGAAACTCATAAGACCAGAAGATTTCCCACCACCAGAGAGTAATTCGCCTTTGCCGCGGATATTAGACCAGTTAGAACCCACCCCAGAGCCATATTTAAAAAGACGTGTTTCGGTGATGAGTTGATCAGTCAGGGATTTACCGCCTAGTAAAGCATCATTTACACTAAGAATAAAGCAAGCTGAGCCTTGGGTGCGGGTATAGGCATCCTGTGATAAAACTGTAGATTGTGTTGCCTCGTCATAATAATAATGGCCTTGGCATGGACCTTGTATACCATAAGCAAGGTTAAGGCCTGTATTGAACCATTGAGGGCTATTTGGCGCCCAAATTTGTGCGATAAGCATATAAGCAAGTTCGTCATAAATAATAGCTTGTTGGCAATCATCTATAAGCTTTTCGTCTAGAGCAGAAGCAATCCAAAAAGAAACCATACGGTGAACGATTTGTTTAAAAGATGTCTCACTGCCTGTTGGGGAGGGAACACCACTTTTTCTAAAATATTTACTAGCAATAATATCGCAAGCCGTTTGAGAAAAATGAGTAGGAAACTCTAAATCACTCATATGGAGGATTGTTTTGCCAGAAGAATAATCTTTAAGAGAAACAGTGAGGGTATGCCACTCAAAAAGATCATAGACTGTCTTTTGTGTATGTTCAAGTTCGTTTGTATAGTGACGGACTAAGAGTTGATCTAAATTCATAAAAGCCTCCTATGTAAAATAATTTATTTTTAAATAATAATTATTCATTGATAGTATCAATCTAACATAAAAAATAGCAGAATACAAGATTAAATACAATATATAGTATGTGCTCAAAAAACAGACAACATATGTGTCATAGTTATTTCCAGTCTTTCATCAACATAAAAAGCTTAAGAGATGCCAAAAATACGAGTAATACCAAAAATTTATGACTATGAAATACATAGGAGGTCACATGATTACAGTTGCTGTTACAAATGTACGAGAAAAAAGTAGACCTATATTGGAATTCATTCAAGAAATTGCGGATCAAAATAATATTCATGTTAGAAAAATTAGTCCGACTCATAAGCTGACTTATAAAAATCATCAAAAAATGGTTTTTAAGGAGTATATGAGGTGGATGGAAGTTGAAGAAAATGTTGATTTATTGCTTGTGGAACTTAGTAAAGAAGCATTAGAAAAAAGTTTACATGAACAGGTTCAATTTCATATTTGTGTATTAGGACAGTCTTCAGCAAGGAATAGAGAGCATATGATTAGGCGTATTGCTTCAGATTATTATGTGATACCAGATCGTTGTAATATAGATCGAAAAGAGTGTATTACGTATGGGTGGGGAAATTCAGCTGATATTTCTGCATCAAGTGCTCAAACCAATATAGAGGGACAATTAGAAATACAATGTTGTATTCAAAGTACGATTTGTAGTTTGCAAGGGGAAGTGTATGGACCTAAAGAGTTCGGTGTTAAGTGTAAGCAACAAAGGGTTGAAAATACATTAGCAGGAATTGCGACCCTTTTACTATATGGTATTCAAATAGGACAATAAATAAAATAAGAGTAATAAACTTGTACTATAGATAATATATATACTAATGACAGATGAAGCTGTTAAAGAACAAAAAGAGGATAAGGGAGAGGTGTGAAAATGGTGGAGCACATACTAGAAAACAATGAGGTACTGATTATAGGAAAAGCTGTGAGTGATATGAGTTTTAGTCATAAAGTTTATGGAGAAGGTTTTTATAGTTTTGATTTGGAGGTTCCAAGGTTAAGTGATTCTGCAGATATATTACCTGTGACAGTGTCTGAAAGATTACTACCTAGTCTAGGTAATATACAAGGCAAAACTTTAGATATAGTAGGACAATTTAGGTCTTATAATCAGTATGAAGAAGGAAAAAACAGACTTATTTTAACAATTTTTGCATTAGAGGTCAAAGAAGTTTCGGAGACAGAAATTCATAAAAACAAAAATGCTATTTATTTGAACGGATTTGTATGTAAAGAACCTGTTTATCGTACCACACCATTTGGTAGGGAGATTACAGATATTTTACTAGCAGTCAATAGATCTTATCATAAATCAGACTATATACCATGTATTACGTGGGGACGTAATGCAAGGTATGCACAGGGGCTTAAGACAGGGGCACATGTCGAAGTATGGGGACGTATTCAAAGCAGGGAATATCAAAAGAAAATGGAAACAGGAGAAGTCATTACTAAGATAGCCTATGAAGTATCTATCTCAAAAATGGAAATTACTGAGGAAAATAGTAAAATGCCTGAACCAGTAGAAGAAATCACAGAAATAGAAGAAATAGAGGAAAATGAATAATTATCAAAAGAAGTTCTGGAGGAAACTCAGAACTTCTTTTTTCCTATAAATCATTCTGATATAATAAGGTAAAGGGATGATATGATGTATAAATTACTGAGACAAAAACGCAAAACAATTAGTATTGGGGTGGATGAACAACTACAAATCATAGTCAAGGCCCCACCCTATGTATCTAAAAAGGATATTGATGAATTTGTTGCCTCTCATGAGGATTGGATTCAAAAAACAAAACAAATAAAAGAACATGAAAAAGCGTATAAAGATTGGTGGTACACACGTAAACTATACTTTTTAGGGGATCAAAAACAGATTAGAATTATAAAAGGATGTCGTGAAAAGATATGGATAGAAGACCAAAATATTATGATTTCGCTTGAAGATGTTAATAATCAAGAAAGGGCAAGGAAGCTATTAGAAAAATGGTTAATAGAAGGGGTTAGACAGTACATGACAGAAATATCAGATAAGTATTGCAAATTGTTAGGATGCCATTATAATAAAATATATATCCGAAAACAACGTACCAGATGGGGAAGTTGTTCATCCAAACAAAATTTATCTTATAATAGTAGATTAATTTGTGCCCCACTAAAGTGTATGGAGTATGTAGGGTTACATGAGGTCATGCATCTAAGACATTTTAATCATAGCAAAGGATTTTGGGAGGATATAAAACAAATTATGCCAGACTATAAGGCATATCAGAACATATTACAAAGACAAAGCATATACTATAATTTTTAGAAGAGAGGTGATGAAATGGAGAAAGGACTTGTACAGGTATATTGTGGGCAGGGCAAGGGAAAGACAACTGCAGCTATTGGGCTTGGTATCAGGGCTTTAGGAAACGGCTTAAAAGTCATTATGATTCAATTTCTAAAGCATGGTAATACGGGGGAATGTCATTTGATTAAGACATTAGAACCTCAATTTAAGGTGTTCCATTTCGAAAAAAATAGAGGCTTCACATGGACGTTAACAGAAGAAGAAAAAAACGAGTTGAAGATAGAAATTCAGACAGCGCTGAAATTTGCAAAAAAAGTAATGGATACAGGAGAATGTGACATCTTGATATTAGATGAAATATTAGGTGCCATTAGTTCTGGATTAGTAGAGAGTGAGCAAATTTGTAAGCTTATAGAAGAATGTTCTGAGGAAATTGAACTTGTGCTTACAGGGAGAGATGTACCAGAAGATATTGCAGCTAAAGCAGACTATATCAGTAGAATTGATCCTGTGAAGCATCCAATTAATAAGGGCATTATGGCACGTAAGGGCATAGAATATTAAGAGAACATGAGAGGTACAAGGGTTAAATGTGATTTTTAAATACAAGGGGGAAACAAAAGATGAAAAAAGATAGTATACGCAATGTAAGTATTATTTTAGTAGCCTATATTTTGTTGGTAGGTGTTACTAATAGTGCCTCAAGTATTCTTGTGGAGTTTATGCCAACAGTGCTTTTGTTTGGAACACTGATAACCTCAGTTATTACAGGGTATTTAATGAGACCACAAGGTAGAAGAGGGTTCGAGTTAGTAGCAATCATCATACCTTATTTATTAGGGGTAGGGGTTTATGGAATTGCAAGAATTTTAAAGAGTGCTGAGTGGATTGCGCTTTATAGAAAGATGATGCCACATTGTTATGCACAAGTAAGCTTACTCAATAAAATAACTTTTGAGAGATTGCCAAAAGATATGCAGGTGATTTTGGCAGTAGCTTTGATTGCTATGCTCAGTTATGTGTGTATGCGTTTAGGGATGAAACTTCAACGAAGCCAAAAGACAGTTTGCAAGCTTATCTATAATAATATTTTGCTTTGGGGCATACATTTTTATATGTTTGCTATTTTGGGAGGCTTGGTTACGCTTATGCCAAGGATGTTAACAGATGATGGGGTACGTATTACCTCAGGTGCTGTTGTTACTGTTGTGATTTTTGTAGTGTATTTTGTGATAGGTAAATACAGCAAGACATTTGAAAATATAGGTATGCAGATGTTATCTTGTTGTAGTGTGACACTTACAGCAACTGTGATGTATGTGGCAAGTTTACTTTTGGTATACCCAAGTGGTCGCTATGAAATTTTTATTATACCAGTAGCGCAATCTTTCTTTGGTGTCATGGGCAAGGAACTTGCAATGGTATTAGGACAATCTGCAGACTATATTAGTCAATATGGTTATGTGGTAAGCGTATTGTTGCTATTAGTACCGATGGTTTTAGTGTGTATAGGCAATGTGACATCTAGACCAACTTTAGTGCTCCAAGATGAAAATGAGGAGGTGAGTAATGGAGAGGAAGTCTTATCAAATTGAGAACGTGATACGTACTGATGAGACATGTTTTTTTATTCAATCCATTACACTAGAAAAATTGATTGGAATTTGCACTTATTGTGAAGTGAGTATTCCTCTCAAATGGGCAAGTGAAAAAAATTTCAGACTTAAATTAGATACTGAATACGTAAAAAAAATAGAAAAGCAAATTCTAGAACATCATTATTTACCAACAGCTATTATCATGAAGGTTTTTGGATATCATGAAGCTTTGTATGATGAGCAAAAACAAGTGCTCAAAATAACAGATCAGCAGCTCCTTCATCTGACAGAAGGGTTACATCGGATTTTGGCGATTCTAGATATTGCAGATCGTAAAGATGTTTTGAATGATGAAATGGCACTTAAAATCGAAATAGCAAATAAATAGGAGATAGGCATATGAGCCTATCTCCTATTTATTTACTGATTTAAAAGGTGCTGCATATCATATAAGCCTGGAAGCTTATGAGCTAGGAACTGAGCAGCTTTAAGTGCACCTACGGCAAACACTTCTTTAGAGGCTGCAGAGTGAGAAAGTGTAATCACTTCATCATTACCAGCAAAAATAATATCGTGGTCACCTACGATTGTACCGCCTCGAACGGCGTGAATACCGATTTCGTGTTTCGGTCTTTTTTCGCGTACAGTTGAACGGTCAAAGCGAAGCGTGTAATCATCTTCTAAAGTGTCTGTAATTGCATTTGCAATAGCTAATGCCGTGCCACTTGGTGCATCGATTTTTTGGTTATGGTGTTTTTCAATAATTTCGATGTCAAAACCACTATCACCAAGTACTTCAGTCGCACGCTTTGCTAAGGCGATGAGTAGATTAACACCCAGTGACATATTTGCAGAGAAGAAAACAGGGATTGATTCACTCGCTTTTTCAAGATAATGAATATCCTCGTCTGAAATACCTGTTGTACATACTACAACGGGTGTTTTGTGTGCTAAAGCGTAATCTAGTAATGGAACAACCGCTGTAGCAGTAGAGAAGTCAATAATGACATCTACAGGAACATCACATTCAGCGATATTTGAGAAAACTGGGAAATTATTAGGAACGGAGAGGTTGCGGTCTACTCCAGCTACAAGGTCTAAATGAGAAAAATCAGAGATGATACGGGCAATAACCTGCCCAATTTTACCGTTACAACCATGCATTAAAATTCTTGTCATGTGCCTCACCCTTTCATGGAGTTATTTTGTAATAATATTGGCATTTAGAAGAGCATTTCTTAATTTTTGGATGTTGCCTTCTTCCATTGGATAGAGTGGCATACGACATCCACCCACTTCAAAGCCCATCATATTGAGAGCTTCTTTAGCTGGGATAGGATTGACATCACAGAATAAAGTATTTGCAACGTCTAAGTACTGGAGTTGAAGATTTAAAGCTTCATTAATCTGACCGTCAAGGTAAAGTCTTACAATATCATGAGTTTCTTTTGGTAAGATATTAGATAGAACAGAAATAACACCTTTACCGCCTAAGGATAAAATAGGAATGATTTGATCGTCATTACCAGAGTAGATTGGTAAGCGATCACCACATAGTGCTGCAATTTGTGCAACTTGAGAAATATTACCACTTGCTTCTTTGATACCCACAGCCCAATCGAATTGAGAAAGCTCATAAGCTGTAGCAGGAGTAATATTCATTCCAGTACGGCTTGGAACATTGTATAAAATCATTGGAAGGTCACTTGCACTTGCGATTGCTTTAAAGTGTGCAATGAGTCCTTTTTGAGATGTTTTGTTGTAGTAAGGTGTTACTTGTAATGATGCATCCACGCCAAGTGCTTTGGCACGTTTTGTGAGGTTGATGCCATGTGTTGTATCATTACTGCCAGTGCCAGCAATAACTGGAACACGGCCTTTTGTACGAGATACAGCAATGCGGATGCATTCAAGATGCTCCTCATCGCACATAGTAGAAGCTTCTCCAGTTGTGCCACAAATAATAATAGCATCTGTGTGATTTTCAATTTGAAAATCAATGAGTTGCTCCAATTTTCCGTAGTTAATAGAACCGTCTGCATGAAATGGTGTAACAATTGCTACGCCAGCGCCTTCAAAAATAGCCATAGTTTATCATCCTTCCTGGTGGTTAATTATATATTTTTAATGATCTATTGGGCAAAACGCCAGATTAATCTGTTGCTTATGCGCATAGATAGACATTGTTGATGAAAGTTGCTTCAATAGTGGCTATTTATAACATAAAAGCCAGCTTGTGGTAAGCTGGCTGTGAAAACAATACTACACATAAAAAAGCGAAAAGCCTTGATGTGTAAGACTTAATACACAGTAGCACACCACCTTATTGTATAGCAAAAGGTGACAGTTGTACAGTTGTTCACTGTACCCCCAGAAAAGCTTATTGCAAGGTAAACTTTTCTTCGGCGACCAGTCCTTTCTAACATTATCAAGTTCTCTTGCAAGAATCAAATGTTATACTCTTAAGTGTCGCGCCTCTACGTTATGAAGTTGTATATTTTATTATCTCAAATCATATCATTTAGAAATTAAGAAGTCAATAAGATAATTAAATATTTTAATACTTGCATAATATTCAAATGAGTTGAAAAGTGAAGCTTTTACATAAAAAGGAATAAATATAGGGAGAGGGTGTATAACTTACGGTTAAATGACTCATACTTAAACAAGACATTAACTATGAAAAGAGGTTATACAAATGAGTCAAGGGAATCATTCAACAGAGAAGTTATTCAATGCACTTTCATCAGATGACAAGATGAAACTTGAAATTGCAGAAGAATTAGGTTTATTAGAAAAAGTACAAGATGGTGGATGGAAAAATCTTACACCAAAAGAAACAGGACGTATTGGTGGGCTTATGACCAAGAGAAAACGTGAAATCAAAAAACAAATGGAAGCCCAAAATGAAACAAAATAAACCTTAAGAGAGGGGGAAGTCTAATTTATAGATTTCCCCTTTTGACTTTTTGAGGAGGCTTGATTTATACTAATACATAAGATGTTTAAGAGGGAAGATTTCATTTTTCAAATAAAGAAGAGGAGTTGTGTATGAAGAAAATTTGGCAATTTAAATTAACCATAGCAGTAACGATTTTGGTACTAATCGGGATGTTTATGCCAGGGGATGATATTCCAAGTGTAGGGATTCCGAATATGGATAAAATCGTTCATTTTGGGATGTTCTTTTGTATCGTAGCAAGTTTCTATCTTGAATATGTGTGGTGTTATAAGAAACATCCTAATGGGATTATGATCCTGATGAGTTTATTATGTTTTGCTATTGCAACAGAGTTACTACAAGGGATGACACCCACTAGATCTTGTGATGTAAGAGATGGGATGGCAGATATGTTAGGCGCAATCACTGCTTTTGGTATAAGTAGATGGCTGACGGTTAAATGGTTCGATAAATGAATCCGTTAAATTAAAAATAACCTAGTATGTATATAGGGGGAGTACTATGGGATATATACTTGTAGTTGAAGATGAAAAGATGATTAGGGAGATTATCATTAAAAATTTACGCGATAATGGACATGAGTGCCTAGAGGCAGAAGATGGTATTGAAGCACTTAGGTTATTAAAGGAGTATCAAGAATTTAAATGTATTATTATTGATGTTTTAATGCCATATATCGATGGGTTTTCTGTGTGTAAACTGGTAAGAGAAACATCTCAGGTTCCTATTATTATATTGAGTGCAAAAAGTAGCGAGCAAGATAAAGTGATGGGGTATGATATAGGGGTAGACGATTACATCACAAAACCTTTTAGTCCTAGAATACTTGTAGCGAAAGTGGAAGCTATTCTGAGGCGTACGACAATACACTATCAGCAGCAAACGATTAAGGCGGGGAAAATAGTGATTGTACCTTCAGCAGCAACGGTGTATGTGACAGGACATAGTGTTGAACTTACTCACAAGGAGTATAAGCTCTTGGAGCTTTTTATGACAAATCAAGAACATGTTTTTACAAGGGAACAGATTCTTAAAAAGATATGGGGGTATGAATTTGAGGGTAATACAAGGACAGTAGATACTCATATTAAAACCCTTAGACAGAAGTTAGGAGAAGAAGGCAAACATATCGTAACTTTAATTCGAACGGGGTATAAATTTGAGGTAAGACTATGAATTCACTCAGCCGAAAGATTTTTCTGATTTCTAAACTGATGGCATGTGTTATTATACTCATTTATGTGGGGATGGTCCAAATGAGTGTGGATGTCCACAAGTATATTATTTGGTGGATTTTATGTATTGTAGCTATAATAAGTGGTTTTTATTTATTATTGACGCGAATGATTACAAGGCCTATAGAACGAATTAATGAAACGGCGAAGGCTATAGCAGAACTAGATTTTAGTCAGACATTGACACTCGAGTCTAATGATGAGTTGGGGGAGTTGGTGCGGAGTCTCAATAGTATGTCGGATAAATTGCAAAAGAACTTGGGAGAGCTAGAAATTACGAATCAAAGATTAGAACAAGAAATTGCACATGAAAGACAGGTTTATCAAAAATGCCAAGAGTTATTTGAACAACTTTCTCATGAAATGAAGACACCACTCATGGTTGTGGAGGCTTATGCCGAGGGGATTAGAGGAGAGTACGATGATAAGAAGAGAGATGAATATACGGATATTATTATAGGAGAAACAAATAAAATAAATAATAAAATCATAGGGCTCTTGGAAATTTCTGCCCTAGAGACAGGGGTCACCTCTTTGGTTATGGAAGTATTTGATATTGTAGAATTAGTAGAAGTAGTGGGGGGAAGATTACTAGTTGATTTGTTAGACGTAAAGTTTGAATTGACCTATAATTTACCCAATGAAGAGATATGGGTAAGGGCTGATAAACAACAGATTATAGAGGTATTAGAAAACTACATGACCAACGCACAAAAGTTCGTAGAAGAGGGGGGAGAAATTAATATTTCACTAGATGTAAAAGCAGATGAAGTTAAAGTGAGTATTTATAATCAGGGAGAACTTTTATCAGAGGAGATGAAAGCACATATTTGGGAAAAGTTTTATAGAAGTCCCCTCTCTAAATCTAAAGGTGGGTCAGGTTTAGGACTAGCACTTGTCTCACAAATTTTAAATTTACATGAAATGAAGTATGGGGTATATAATAGAGAAGAAGGCGTGGTATTTTATTTTATTATGCCACGAATGAGATAAAGGATTGACTATTAGGCTATATAATAGATAAGTATTGAGAGGCTGCATAGGAGTTTTTTTCTAAGATGGACTTAGGAGGAAATATTTCTAAGCAGTTTTTTTATCTGCAAAAAAACAATTTCACAGAAAATTCACACATTTAACACGTTGACAACACAATACCTTATTAAAATAGGAGTATAAAGAGCGTTAATAAAAGAAAAGAGGAATGTTTATGTGGCTTGGTATTGAATGGTATTGGTGGTTAGTTATCGTTGTTGGGTGTGTTGTTATGATACCTATTAAGCTTTATTTTCTCAAAAAGCATGCTTCTAAGATGAAGAGGAGGGATCAGTCAGATGATTGTGGTGAGTGATTTATCGTACGCTTATGATAAGGATCGCTATGCAGTTGATAAAATTAATTTTCATGTAAAAGAAGGCGAGATTTTTGGCTTTTTAGGTCCTAATGGAGCAGGTAAATCAACCACTCAAAAAATCTTAACTGGTGTACTTTCAGGATATACGGGAGACGTAAATATTTTGGGATTTGACCTAAGAAAGACCAACAAGGATTTTTTTACCCAAATAGGGGTAGCTTTTGAAGTACCTTATTTATATAGTACCTTAAGTGCGGTAGATAATTTGAGGTATTTTGAGAATTTTTATAAAGGAAGACCGAAGAGAGATATTGAAGTACTTTTGGAACAATTAGAGCTCAAAAAAGGGTTTGAGAAGAAACAGATTAAATCCTATTCTAAAGGAATGAGACAACGTGTCAATATAGCTAGGGCATTAATACATTCTCCAAAGTTATTATTTTTAGATGAACCTATTAGTGGATTAGACCCAATTGGTGCTGCGGTTATAAAAAATATTGTAAAAGAAGAGAAAAGCAAGGGAACTACTGTTTTTTTAACGACGCATAATATGTCTGTAGCGGATGAATTATGTGATAGGGTTGCATTTATGGTAGATGGAAAAGTAGATGTGATAGGAGAGCCTAGCAAGTTGAAGGAAGAAATCAGTCATGGGATGGTTGAAGCAACTTATATCAAAAATGAATTATGTCATACAGAGCAGATTAGTATTTCTGAAATTCAAAAATTGGAATATGATAAGTTGCTTAAAATTCATTCATTAGAGGCCTCATTAGAAGATGTATTCTTAAAGCTTACAGGTAGGAGGTTGAATACGTAATGAGTGAATTTGTCAATCATATTCGAAAGGATTTAAGGTTACTGGTTCAGTCAAAATTACTTATTTTAACGATGGCTTCTTTAATCATTTATAGCCTTTATACCAATTTTTTTTATGTCAAATCAGATATTACGCCATATAAGTGTTATGTAGTGCAAGATGGAACACTCCATTTACCTGAAGACACTTATGTTATGACTGTCAACTCGAAGGAAGAATTGCAGGCATGTCTTAAGCAAGATGTAGAAGGAATAGGGATATGGAAAGAAGAGGGAGAAATTTATTGTTCTTTTTATAAGGCGAGTAATTCAAGGGTAAATGAGGCTAAAAAGATGTTTGCGCAGTCACTTTTTACGGAGCCTATAGCATATGAGCTTAGAGCGCTAAAGGCGTTAGACTACACACACCAAAAAAGGTTGATGATGACTTCAGAAATACTTTTTTTTGAGATTACAACAATCAGTTTTCTAGGAATTGCAGCACTCTTTTTTAAAGAAAGAGAAATGGGGGTTTTAAAAGTAATTGGTGTGGTACCTGCTCGTAAAAGTTTGTTTATTGCATCAAAATTGGTTGTGTTTTTATTAAACGAATGTTTATTTACGATAGGGATATGCATGCTTAATCTTGGTGGTGCAACTTCTTTTCAAGTACTGGGGCGGATACTTTGCCAGGTGCTCCTCCTTTCACCAATAATGGTGCTACTTGGCTTTTGTTTTTCGTTGTTATTTAAAAACTTCAAACAATTTGGTTTTGCGTACACCATTATGATCATATTCCTTACATCACCAGTATTTTTATTTACGAATACATCACTAGACGCACAGTGGATTGTCTATTTCCCAACATACCAGCTTTATACCCATTTGAGAAAAGCATTTTTTATGGAGCCTATTCATGGGGGTTATATCACTATATGTATTGTGATGGTTGCTTGTTTGTTTAAGGTGTGCCATAGACTAGTGATGAATGAAGTAAGGAGGGGGTAAGTGTGTTTACGCTATTAAGAATACAGGCTAAAAATCTGTTAAGGGATAAAATGATTTGGGTTTCTTTGTTACTTCCCCTAATAGTTGCAATTGGTCTTAGGGTATACGTTCCGGAGTTTTATGTTGAGCAGACTATTGTTGTATTAGAAGGTCAATTAACAACAGAAGAAGAAGATTACTTAGAAAAATCTGCAAAATTAGAAGTTTATAGCACAGAAAAACGACTACAAGATGCAATTAATGATTCACATTCAGAGAAAATTGGAATAATCAGGAATGCACAAGGGGATTTAGAAGGATATATACAAGGAAATGAGTCTACAATGACAAAAATCTATGGAGAACGCATCTTAAAGGTACTTAGTAGTGAGAAACAGGAAATTCATACAGATATGATACTGCAAAAAGATCAGACAGTGTATAAGTTATTGGTAAGCCTTAATATACTTATGGCATTATTTATAGGATGTTGTTTTAGTGCATTTAATATTGTTGCAGAGAAAGAAGATGGAATTGTCTATGTGAATCAGGTTCTTCCTATGGACTCTAAACAATTTATCATACAAAAGTTATTGCTTGGATGGATTGGAACTGTGATTTTGACGGGTATAACAGCAGGAATCATGTTAAGTTCCCTAAAGCTTTTGTTGCCAATGATTTTCCTAACCCTTGTAGGATCTATGTTTTCAGCTTTATTAGGGTTGTTGTTAGGCCATTTTTCTCGCAATTTAATGGAGATTATCGTTAATACAAAACTCATTTTACTATTTTTCTTGTTTATCCCTATTATAGGCTATTTTGTTCCAACGCAATATGCAGGGATTAAAATGGTATTTTACGTCGTGCCAAGTTATGTGGTATTTGAGAGCGCCTCAATGATGCTTAATATGCCAATGGATGTTTGGCAGTTTATAATCAATATACTTATTTTGTTGATAGAAACACTATTAGGATTTTGGTGTTACTTGAGATGGTGTAAAAATACAAGATTAGAGTAAGTGTATATGCTATACTTAGGATATGGAGAAGTGATAAGTTTAAATAAGGTGGTCTAACAGAGGGAATGTCTGAGATGAGGGGACATTGGCCGTAAGTAGGCCATTTTTATTTTAAAAAAAACATCCAACTTCTTGGAAGTTGATTCGTATATGTTAGTGAAGGACTTAAAAGATAGCAACACTAAAGGGGTGAGTCAGTGGCGGTGGATGATTTGATCTATCAGCATAAGGATCAGTTGTATAGATTATGTCTGTATTTGGAGCGGCAAACTTTTTATGCGGAGGAACTATTTCAAGAGACGTGGGTTAAGGCGTTGGAGAAATTAGACACATATGATGCGGATCAGGCGTTTTATCCTTGGCTGAGTAAGATTGCTGTTAATCTTTATAGAGATCGGTTAAGACGAGTCAAAAGAGAAATCCGAACGATTTTATGGGCGGGAGAAAGTAGTGGTTATGACTGTGAGGATCATAAAGTTAACTTGGAAAAGGACATAGTGAGGCAGGAGCAAAACAGTCAACTCAGGGCGTGTATAGGGAAACTTGAAGATAAATATAAATTGCCACTGGTTTTGGTATACCAAGAGGGCCTAAGTTACAAAGAAATCAGTCAGGTATTAGATATCAAGGAGTCTACTATTAAGTCAAGGATTTATGATGGGAAGCAAAAGCTCAAGAAATTGTTAGAGAAGGAGGGGCTATATGAATGATCAGCAATTAGAAAATCTACTTACAAAGCATTTTGAAGAGGAGCAATCACCAGAGGCAGGTGCTAAGCTTGTCTATGAAGCAAGGCAGAAAGCTTATGTCAAGATGCAAAAAAAACGGTATTTGAGTGAGATTAGACCACTGGTTTATATGGTGTTATTACATTTATTATGGACCTTATGTAGTGTGGGTGTGGTTTGGGTATTAAGAGGTGCAGGGAGTGCCGTGCAGGCTATATTAGGAAATATCATGATGAGTACACTTGTCGTTATAACAGGGTGTATCGTATTGCCTCAACTAAAAAAAAGTGAAAGGGAGGAAAGGGTATGATAGGCGGAATCGCTATATTGTGTATGGTTGGTTTAGTGCTAGTGATGATGGTTAGTATGTTAGTGATTATAGGGAGGACAGTGTATAAAGATGCGAAGGCATTAGGACTGAATGCTGTGATGTGGACAGTGATTGCGGTGTTCTTACCTAATTTAATAGGGGTTATTATTTATCTTGTGGTGAGAAGTAACACGCCTAAAAAAATGAAATGCTCAAAGTGTGAGAGGCTAGTGGATGAAGCTTATAATGTATGTCCAGAATGTGGTAGTACGTATACTTCTTTTTGTAAGGCTTGTAAGAAGCCTATTCAAGCAGGTATGAAATTATGTCCTTATTGTGGTGAAACAGCAGAAGAGTTGGAGCAGCCTACAGCACATAAAGTACAAATAGGCACGAATATCGGGAAGACATTGGGGATTACTTTTGCAGTTTTCTTTGGAACAATGCTGCTTATTGTTTTTGGTATGGTAGGAATTGGATTATACAGCCAAACAACAGGATACACCCCCAATATATCTGTCATGAATACCCAGAGCAATTTTACAAATAACTTTAAGAATAAGTTCTTTTATAGAGAGGGTAGGGAAAAAATTACTTTTAAATTTGAAGACCCAACCCGTAAAGTTATCAGTGGTATGATAGCAGTTGAAGAAGGTGCTATTACACTTCGCGTAGAGAATGAGCAGGAGCAAGAGGTCTATACGGGGGTGTTCAGACCTCAGGAGATGCCCTATACAATTGCAATAGACCTTAGTAGTGATAAGGGAAAAGTCTATAGGGCCTATATTGAATATGATGATGCAAGAGGCAAAATAGAGTTAAGTGGAAAATAAAATAGTGTTATAAGAAATGAAAAACTACCTACGAGGCAAAGTCTGGAGAGATTTGCTGATTGTAGGTAGTTTTCTATTTTCTGTACAAATTCTAGATTCTAGCCTATAATATATCCTTGAAATTTGACATAATGAGGAGATGGGAAATGAACAACGAAGCATTGTTAAATGATGACCCAAAGTCTTTGTTTTTTAAGTATTTAGGCGCTACAGTATTTGCTAATCTTACCCATGCTATTTATGTATTAGTGGATTTGTTATGTGTGGGTGTGGGTGTTGGGAGCGATGCCTTAGCAGCCATGAATATTGCACTACCTATTTTTACAATTTATACATCTATAGCGCTGTGTATCGGAGTGGGTGGGGCGGCAACCATGTCATTACTTGTAGGTAAAGGTGAAAAGGAGAAAAGTAGTCGAATTTTTACCTTAGCATCATGGACAGTGATTGTCATAGGTGTTTTACTAGGAGTAGGGATGACGGCAGTGGTAACCCCTTTTTCTAGGATGTTAGGGGCTACGGAGGATATCTTACCACTCGTAAGAAGTTATTTGGTTCCCGTAATGTTAACTAATGTATTTTTTATGTATTCACATATGTTACAGGTGTTTTTGCGTAATGACCATAATCCTAAGTTATCTATGGTGGCATCTATTATAGGGAGTGTGCTCAATATTGTATTTGATATTTTGCTCATCTTTGTATGGGATATGGGCATTGTGGGTGCTGCATTACCTACAGCTTTTTCACCGATTATTGTAATTGTGATTATGCTCCTTCATTTTAAAAAGCCAGAGTGTACCTTGAGATGGGAGAAGACATTTTGGTCATGGGAAGACTTATGTATCATTATCAAAAATGGTATGGGTGTATTTTTGCTAGAAATGATGGCGGGCGTATCTATTTTTATTTTTAATATTGTACTGATGAAAAATTATGGGATGATGAGTGTGGCGGTGTATGCCGTCATGGCCAATGTAGTCTATGTGGCTAAGTCTATTTATAATGGGGTAGCACAGGCTGCTCAGCCTATTATTAGCCTCAATGAGGGGGCAGGGCAGTGTGATAGAGCATTTAGAGTCACCCATATTGCAGCGGGTACAGCATTGGTGATAGGTATCTTAAGCTATGGGGTAATGTATATGTTTCCAGAAACAGTGATGCGTACCTTTACAACAGACCAAGACATTATTACATATGGTGCGCCTTACCTCAAAGATTATTTCATCTGTTTATTATTTGCAGGGCTTAATACAGTGATGATGTATTATTTCCAAGCTACAGAAAGACCGGGATTATCCATGGTGACATCATTATGTAAAGGATTTGTCTTTGTGGTACTAGGGCTTATAGTTTTGATGCCACTGCGGGAATTACAGGGCGTTTATCTTGCAACAGGATTTGCAGAGGCAGTCACATTTGTAGTCATAGGTGGGGTATATGGCTATATTTATATTTGCAACAAGAGGCGCTCTGGTGTAAAATCTTAAAGGATAAGCATAGGCGCACTTAAATGAGGTGAGAGACTTGGATATTTATAATGATTTTGCAAAAGTATATGATACATTCATGGGGGATACGCCTTATGAAAAATGGGTACAATTCATACAGAACCAGATTGAAAAAGCTGGTATCACACCAAAGCTTGTATGTGATTTAGGCTGTGGTACTGGAAAAATGTGTGAGTTGTTTGCACAAAAGGGTATTGATATGATTGGTATAGACCATTCAGAAGAGATGCTCATGGTGGCACGTGAGAATGCCAGAGAAAAAGAATTAGATATTTTGTATCTTTGCCAAGATATGACGGATTTTGAACTGTATGGTACAGTGGATGTGATTTATAGTAGCTGTGATAGTTTGAACTACGTATTAGAAGAAGAAGCGGTATTAGAGACATTCAAGTTGGTGAATAATTACCTTGAACAAGGTGGATTATTTATATTTGATGTAAATACCCCTTATAAATACAAAAATATACTAGGTGAGCGTGTGTTTGCAGAGCAGACTGAAAACGCGGCTTATATTTGGGAAAACTTATTTGATGAGGAAGATGGCATCAATGAGTTTGCTGTAAATTTCTTCATTCAAGATGAAGATGGACGTTATACAAGAACAGAAGAGATTCACTACGAAAAAGCCTATACCATAGAGGTGCTTAAGAGAATGCTTGATGAGGCGGGATTAGAAGTGATAGGAATCTATGACGACTATTCGGACAAGCTTTGCAAGGAGCAGACAATTAGAGCTACTTTTGTAGCAAGGGAAAAACACCAAGAGGGTAAAGTTTATTGTTAAAAAGGAAGGACGTTGAAAAATGGATTATATCGTAAGAGGAACAGACAAAAATAAAAACTTTAGATTTTTTGCAGCCAATACAACAGGCATTGTTAACACAGCAGTACAAAATCATGTGACATCACCAGTTGCTTCAGCAGCACTAGGACGTACGATGACAGGGGCCCTAATGATGGGTGCTATGCTCAAGAATGATTCAGACCGTGTGGCGATTTCAATTCGTGGGGATGGACCAATTCAAGGGATTACTGCAGAAGCAGATGCATCAGGTAATGTTAAAGGGTACGTACATGTGCCAAATGTAGACATTCCTAACAAATCAAATGGTAAGTTAGATGTGAGTGGAGCTATTGGCAATGCGGTAATGACAGTCATGAAAGACATTGGTCTCAAGGAGCCATATGAAGGCACTATTGCTATGCTTTCAGGTGAAATTGCTGAAGACTTAACAGATTACTTTGCTATTTCAGAGCAAACAAACTCAGTGGTTATTCTAGGTGTGCTCATTGATCGTGACTATACAATCAAGCAAGCAGGGGGTATTATTATTCAAGTACTTCCAAACGCTACAGATGAAGCGATTACAGAGGTGGAAACAGGACTAGGTCAGTTTACATCACTCACAGCGCTCATGGATGAAGGCAAAAGTGTAGAAGACATTACAGCTATGCTTCTTGGCGAAGATATGGAAGTGATGGATAAGATGGATGCAAGATTTAAATGTGACTGTAGCATGGAGCGTATGGAACGTGCGTTGATTAGTGTTGGTAAAAGCGATTTGCAAGAGATTATAGATGACAAAGATGAAAACGTAGAGTTAGTTTGTCACTTCTGCAATCAAAAATATCCTTTTGGCAAATCAGAGCTTCAAGAACTTGTGGATAGTTTATAAATAGATTCATATAAAAGCGCAGTATGGCTAGGAGAGCCTACTGCGCTTTACACATATTCGCTGAACTTTTAGGCAGGGACAATGTAAGATGCACGTGCCCCCTACATATATTAAAGTAGAGAGACTGAGGGGGAGTGCTATGGAACAATATCATTTGAGTACTCAGCGTTATACAGACCAAGTTAAACATAGCATAGACAGCCATAATTTTAAGTTAGGAATAGAAGAAAAGCGATGGGAAGTTACAAAGGTTCAGCAAGAGAGTTGTTTTATATATGGTGTGGGGAGAAAAGAAAAGAAAAACGCAGGAGAATACATGGCGTCTATCGCTAGTGATATTGTGCAACAAGAAGTCATTCAAGATTTTGCTAAAAAGTATTTGAAAGAGAGGCATGATCTGGAGGAGAAGGATAAAGAACAGATAAAAAAACTTTTTTTTGTCAGTAATTATCTGACACAAGAGGAAGGTGTTTCATATATTTCCTACTATCTTGTCTATGTACCCCTACTGCGTGTCATTGAGGCAGAACGGGGACTGAATATTGATGGATGGATTAGGTTTCGCACCAAACAGTATCGTACTATTTTGAAAGATTTAATTGAACAAGTGATTTATGATTATCAAATTCAGAAAGAATATCTGGAATTTATTGAGTTATTAAAGGAGACACGTAAGCTTCATGAGTCGTCAGAAGGCACATTACACTTGGTTATTCTACCTAATAACCAAATGTATATTTTGGATGAACACATGAAAGAAGTGACACAATCTTATATTCATAAATATAGTAATAAGGAGTTAAAAGAAAAAGGTGTGACAAGAGAAGACCTTATTATGAATGTTTTTATTCTGGGATCACCCGAAAAAGTCGTTATTCATAATAGGGGAGAACAAACGCGTAGCTTTGTAGAAACACTAGAAGCCATATTTCAGAACGAAATCATCTATTGTAATGGATGTGAGTACTGCAAGGATGCATCAAAATATGGACAGGTCAATCCGTTAGAATAAAAGTAGATTAAAATACGTCCCTATTCTTTGGATTAAAGAAAGAGAGGTATTTTAATCTGTTTTTATCTATTGACAGGTACTATGAATTTGATTACAATGTAACCATATAAAAAATGATAAAAAAAATCGATGACGAGAACAGTAGCTTGTAACGCTTTTTTCAGAGAGAGAGTACATTGGTGGGAGTATTCTTAGAAGCATACATGTCGAAAACCATCTCTGAGAGATTGTAAACCAATCCGGTGACTCCGTTATAGTCTGATGAATAAGGTGGTTTCTTATAGTGAAGCAATAAGGGTGGAACCGCGGGAATATAGAGTCTCGTCCCTTTTCTGGAGTAGTGTGTCTAGGAAAGAACGAGTTTTTTTGTGCCTTTTTTTAGTCACACGATAGGTTAAACACAAAAAAGGAGGAAGTAAAATGATTAACGTAACACTCAAAGACGGTGTGCAAAAACAATATGAAGCAGGTAGCACTGTATTAGACGTAGCAAAGGATTTAAGTGAAGGTTTAGCAAGAGCTGCATGTGCAGGTCGCATTAATGGGGAAATGGTAGACCTTAGAACACCAATCACACAAGATGTGAACTTAGAAATCTTAACTTTCAATGATAAAGAAGGACAATGGGCTTTCCGTCATACAGGCGCACATATTTTAGCACAAGCAGTAAAGAATCTTTATCCAGAAGTTAAACTTGCAATTGGACCAGCTATTGATGGTGGATTCTACTATGACTTTGATAGTGAAAAGCACTTTGGCGAGGAGGATCTTGCTAAGATTGAAGCAGAGATGAAAAAAATCGTCAAAGCCAAATACCCAATTGAGCGATTTGAACTTGCAAAAGCAGAAGCTATCAAATTAATGGAAGAAGCAGGCGAACCATACAAAGTGGAGCTTATTAATGATCTTGCAGAAGGTGAAATCATTACTTTTTATAAACAAGGTGAATTTGTAGACCTTTGTGCAGGTCCACACCTTATGAGTACAAAACCAGTAGATGCTTTCAAACTCCTTTCATGTGCAGGGGCATATTGGAAAGGGAGTGAGAAAAACAAAATGTTATACCGTATTTACGGTACAGCGTTCCCTAAAAAAGCAGAGCTTGCTACTCACTTAGAAAAATTAGAAGATGCAAAAAAACGTGATCATAACAAACTTGGGCGTGAACTTAAACTTTTCACAACTGATGAAAATGTAGGTCAAGGTTTACCACTTCTTATGCCAAAAGGTGCACGTATCGTTCAAACACTCCAAAGATGGGTTGAAGATGCAGAAGAAGAAAGAGGCTATGTGCTTACAAAAACACCATCAATGGCAAAAAATGATCTTTATAAAGTATCAGGACATTGGAGCCACTACAAAGATGGTATGTTTGTAATGGGAGATGAAGAGAAAGATGCGGAAGTGATTGCCCTTAGACCAATGACTTGTCCATTCCAATTCTCAATCTACAATACAGAGCAGCATAGTTATAGAGATCTTCCTATTCGTTATGCAGAGACAGCAACACTTGCGAGAAATGAATCATCAGGTGAAATGCATGGTCTTATCCGTGTAAGACAATTCACACTTGCAGACGGACATATTGTATGTACTCCAGAGCAATTAGAAGATGAGTTCAAAGATGTTGTAGACCTTATTAAATATATTATGAGAAATCTTGGTATTGATAATGATATCACATACAGATTCTCTAAATGGGATCCAAATAATAAAGAGAAGTATATTGATAATCCAGCAGCTTGGGAAGAAACTCAAGTGATTATGAAGAATATCTTAGATCACTTAGAGATTGACTATACAGAAGCAGATGATGAAGCAGCATTCTATGGACCAAAGCTTGATATCCAGTTCAAAAACGTACATGGTAAAGAAGATACAATTATCACAGTACAAATTGACTTTGCTTTAGCAGAGCGTTTTGATATGACATATGTTGATAAAGATGGTAATAAAAAACGTCCGTATATCATTCACCGTTCATCAATCGGATGCTACGAGAGAACACTTGCTATGCTTATTGAAAAATATGCAGGGGCATTCCCAACATGGTTAGCACCAACACAAGTTAAAGTGCTTCCATTATCAGACAAATACGCTGATTATGCAGAAACAGTTGTTAAAACACTTAAAGCAGAGGGAATCAAAGTAGAGGCAGATTACCGTACAGAAAAAATCGGATACAAAATCCGTGAAGCACGTATGGAACGTGTACCATACATTGTTGTAGTGGGTGCTACAGAAGCTGAAGAAGGCGCTGTATCTGTAAGAAGTAGACAATATGGTGATGAAGGTAGCAAAGGGCTTGCTGAGTTTGCAAACCGTGTTGCAGCTGAAATCAAAGAAAAATACAATTACCATGAGCATATGCCAGTAGAAGCTGAAGAAACAAAATAACCAAAAATAGGAAATGCAATTACTTTAGTATAAACGTTGACAACCCGATAGATGTATGATATTATCGTAGATGTCGAAAAGAATAACGCAGATTTCAAGAAGAAGCTATTCCTTCTCACCTTACAACGATTAAGTTCGTAAGGTTACACTCAGTTTGTTTAGATATATACGTAAAGTATGTTTATGAGTAGAGGTGGATAGATTCGTTTATCCACCTCATTTTATTTTATAGAGGGCGTTTCCACCCACGCATTCCAAAGGGTGTTTGAAATCATAAAGGCAAAGCATTTTAGGAGGTGCCCATTATTAACGAATTAATGATCAACGAACAAATTCGTGACAGAGAAGTCAGATTAGTTAGCGCAGACGGAGAGCAACTTGGTATTGTACCGATTAAAGAAGCTCAAAAAATTGCAAGTGAGAAAAACCTTGACTTAGTTAAGATTGCTCCACAAGCAAAACCACCAGTTTGTAAAGTTATGGACTATGGTAAATACAAGTTTGACGCAGCTAAGAAAGAAAAAGAAGCACGCAAAAAACAAAAAATAGTTAGTGTTAAAGAAGTAAGGCTATCAGCAAACATTGAAAAACACGACTTCGAAACAAAAATGCGTAATGCAGTGAAATTCTTAAAAGCAGGAGACAAAGTTAAGATTTCAGTTGTATTCCGTGGGCGTGAAATGATGCATACTCAAAAAGGTATTCCGATTTTAGAGGAAGCAATTGCCTTAGTAGATGAAGTTGGCGTAGCAGATGGTAGGCCAAAATTAGAAGGTAGAAGCATGGTTATCGTGGTATCACCAAAATAAGGTTACCTTTAGATACAAATATATACAATTTAAAAAGGAGGACGTTTCTCATGGCTAAATTAAAAACAAATAGAGCAGCAGCAAAACGTTTCAAAGCGACAGGTACAGGTAAATTAAAAAGATCAAAAGCATATACAAGTCACATTTTAACTAAAAAATCTCCAAAAAGAAAACGTAACTTAAGACATGCAGGTCTTGTTGATTCAACAAACGAAAAACAAATGAAACGTTTATTACCACATTTATAAGAGAAAGCAGTAGGAGGTTAGGAACATGGCGAGAGTAAAAGGTGGCATGGCTACTAAAAAAAGACGTAATAGAGTATTAAAATTAGCTAAAGGTTACAGAGGAGCTAAATCAAAACAATTCAGAACAGCAAAACAAGCTG
>JBOFEH010000136.1:0-4876 GCA_051647765.1 Cellulosilyticaceae bacterium
GTATTCCCCTGGCTCTAGCACTCTACTAAACTCACGGTTTAAGTATAAGAGCCCTTTTTCATAAGGTTCTACGCATAATCTGAGCACATAAGGCACTACTAATGGGTGCTTGGTATACATCTGTAAATCGTTCTCTATATCGCTATTTCTAATATCCACTCTCTGAAACGTATAATGATGTAACACTTTCCAAAAAGCATATTCTCCAGCACCTAGTACGCTGCAAAGCCTTTTATCTTCAAACACAAGTACAAGTTCATAGTCCTCTACTTTGATAAGCTCTAAACGCTTCATTAGCTCAGCATCCTTTTGGAGTATCTGCAAAAGTTCCTGATCACTGACCTTGCCTCTTGTTTTAATCACCGTAAGCTCTCTTCTTTTTGGCTGCCATAATGTATATCTCCCTGGCTTAAGATGTTTCTCATACGTACCATCTTTAATCACCAGACCTATCTCATCTTCTTTAATGACTATCTTTTTCATACACTCCCCACCCCTTCTAACTTGTAGGCAGTCCAAGCTCTTGCTCAGCGTGGTGATGGGTGCCTATTTAAGCTACCTCTTCCTCTAAGCGTTCTTGGTTGCCACCAGTAAGTATCCCATATTGTTTGACCTTAAAAAGTCATTCTTACAAAGCCTCTGCTAAGCAATACCTTCTCTTATCAGCCAAATTCATATCCTCTCTTACTGATTTTCCCCACACTACTTACATTCAAAAAGCCGCTGTATCCATAGACACACAAAATCACTACGCTTTATACAAGAGCCCCTTACCTACCTTCCATCTCCATAAAATAATCGTTGCCTTAACCGCTTGGCTAATCATCCGGTGGATGATATGGGAATCGAACCCATGAATGACTTTATTGACCGCTCTACCTCTGAGCTAATAACCTATCAGGTTATAGAGGAGTCGAACCTCTGACACTTCAATGACGAGATACATTTAGCATACGGCTACTCATACACTAGCCGCACTTCAAGGCCATACAGAGACCTTGTCATATCTTTTTTATTATATCTAAATTTTCCGAATTTTAAAACCTACTATTGATTTTTTATCCCCACAATCGCAAAAAAGTCAGTCACACCCATTATAAAGGTATAACTGACTTTTCACGATTAGGACCTATCACTTCGTGTTAACTTCTTCCACACTAATCTGTTTTACTAACTCTAATTCCAAACCTAATGTACTCGCTATCGTTTCAACATCTAAAACGCCTAACAACGCCCTAGCACTTTCTATCTTTCCTTGTTCTATCCCTTGTCTAATTCCTGTACTAATTAAATTAGCACGCTCATGCAAAGAGGCTTCTCTTGCTTTGTATCTTGCTAATGCTATGGGGTCACTTCCTAGGTGCTCTAATACTTCTTCCGCTTGTACCATAGTTGGTTCCATCGTCATCAACTCCCTCAATGTTTCCTTTGGTGTATGCTTCTCTAGAAAGGTAAGCCATCTATTTAGTGGTATTGGTTATGCTAGCTATAGTATAACCAATACCACTAAAAAAATGAAGATTACACAGTAAAATGCGGCATAGGCAGTACCTTGTGCAAGCTATATTGGTGCATTCGGTCAATTCTTTCCTTGGTCTCTTGCTGGTCACAGATGCCTTCTCTAATATAGCGATCTAAGACTTCGTAGCTAAAACCTAAGTTGTCTTCATCGGTCTTGCCACATAGCCCATCTATAGGTGTTTTATCAATGAACTTTTGTGGGAGTCCTAACGCCTTACCAATAGCTTTCACCTCTTGTACTGTGAGCATGGCTAGCGGTGAGAAATCGCCTGCGCCATCACCAAACTTAGTGGCATAGCCTACCCAGTCTTCAGATAGATTACAGGTATTAGCCACTCTGCCTCCCATGAGTCCCGCAACTCCATAGAGCGTGGTCATACGAATTCTAGCAGGTGTATTAATTCTAGTGACGTCTGTTATCTCTGACATCCCTAGACACTTGGCAGCATCTTCTAAAGCTATCATCTGCGCCCGTACAGTCTCACCGATATTCACCACTGTATAGACAATCCCAAGGTGTTTGCATAGGTCATAACTATACTGAATATCCTCCTGCTCCCCATTTGGCATAAGTACACCTACTACCCGTTCCTTACCTAATGCCAATACACATGCCGCTGCTACCACAGAGCTGTCCTTCCCACCGCTAATGCCTATGACTGCCTTACTAGATGGCCCATTGTTTTCAAAATAAACCTTAATCCAATCTACCAACTGCCTTGTAACTTGCTCTGCATCAAATACTGTCATGACTATCGCCCCCCATGTAATCTTGCTCTCATTTCACTTAATGTGGTTTCCCTTACGAGTTGCCCATCACAGAACACCGTTTCTAGTAAATTGCCCTGTACCTGTGGTTCACTGATCCCATCTAACTGATCTATCCACTTGATTTGCCCTTCCACTTCTACCACTGCAACTTTTCCGCGCTGAGACTTTTTCATAGCCTCTTTGTCCGTCTTTGGGCTTTTGTAAATCTGAACGGGGTTTCCCTGTATTTCACAATAAGTAGCCTTAAGTGCATGCCCTAGTGTATCACGTGAAATCATATTATAACTATAACTGCCCACACCAAATATCACATTACTCACACAAAAGCCTTTGTTAATCAGGCCCTCGCAAATCTCCTGGCAACGCTCTAGTGTAATACTATCGCCATAGACTACCCCTATATGGGGGTCTAACTTCTTGAAGCCTTTGTCGTTAATCGTTCCTCCAAACAACTCCCATAGCACCTCTACTAACCCCTTGCGTTCAGCTTCACTCTCCCCCTCTGGATCTCCACATAGAATAAGCTGAGGCTCTCCTGAGTCAGGTCTGATACATACCTTAGCCGCCTCTCTTCCTAATATTTGCGCTTTAAACTTAGGCAAACTCTCTGTTACAAATCCCCAAAAATCAAAAGAATCTGCCACATAGGTAAATGGCTTCTTAGGATAAACTTCTGTCAGCAGTCTATCAAAAAACTGCTCCTCGCTCTGACCATTCACAAAGAAATTACTGCACACACAGCTATGCTCCACACTCGCTGACCAGTCCCCTATCTTTTCGCTCTCCAAGTCAGCCCCATACTGATTGATGACATAACGAATGGATTCTATAGCTGATGTTTTGATAGAACTTAGGAGATGCCCTGCCCCTGCTACTTGACTACTCCCTGTACTACTCATTCCCCTTGGTGAGAAATCCCCATACAGACTCTTTGCAAGGTCTGGGTTCTCCCCACATTTTTCTAAATATCCCTGTAAATACTGATTAAACTGGTATGAAATAGTGGCTGTAGTCGTCGGGCTCCATAGATTCTGGCTGATAAAAGTCTCCAAATAATTGGTCAGCCACGCAAAGTCTGGGTGAGTGTTCTCTATGGTCATCATCGGTGTCCCTATAGGCACCCTCATTCCCTCAGTCAAGGCTTTGATACGGATAGGTAAATAGCCTAGTTCATGAAGGGCTATCAAGTGATCTACTCCCAAATCAGCATCAAAACACTTCCCAACAATCTGGTTGTAATCCGCCACAATACGGTCTATAGACTCTTCAAAAAAGTATTGCTTAAAATAATCCATCAAGTATTCTTTCACGAACCCTTGTAATCCAAACCATACTACTTGATTGCTATAGGGAAAATACTTGTTACTACGTGGTGTCCATGTACTGTAGAGTTTTGTCATGCCACTTGGATACATCTGACGGTGACAAATCTTATAAAAATCCGTAATTGTAACTGCACTTTTGTTTAATATCCCTTCCATCTCATCAGCTCCCCTATTTGATTATGGTCATTAACGGATGCGCCTCCGTAAACAAACTATCTGTGGTGTAAATATGCTCTATCAAGCCGCTCTTAATCAGCTGTCCTTCTAAGATACTCTTCTCACAATGGGTAATATAAAGATAAATTTTATCAGCGCCTAATGCCTTTAGTTTTTGAGCCGCATAATAAAACGTCCCGCCAAAACTACTAATATCATCAATAATGAGTACATTAAATGGCTCTTGTGGTAATTCTCCCATCACCTCTAATCCTAGAATTTCTCCATCTTCCCAGCGTCTCTTCTTGTATCCAAAAGCATGAGGAAACTGAATCATACCACTGTATCGTTTTTGGCTTCCTTCATCTGGATAAAAAATGATATCCCTGTCTGCATCTATGCCACTTAACGCCATCGCTTGCTGAATATAGGGCTTAACAGGCAAACTGACCACACGATCAATCAAAGCAAGTGCCACATTGGAATGGGCATCTAATACAGAGACCGTTTCAAATCCTAGGCTATTAATCAACTCTGCAAAATACTTTAAGGTAAATACATCTTCTTCTCTTCCTGTACGGTCTTGCCTCGCATTTGGAATATACTTCATCTCCAAATGAATAGACTGGCTTCCCTTCTCCCTAAGATGTTTGGTTACCATGTAGAGCACTAACAACTCCTCATTGTTTTCAAAGTGCCACGTAATAGTATCTCCTCCTACGGCAATATCTGTGAGCCTTAATGTTCCATCTGGAAAATGATTCACTTCAACTGCTACCCCATTAACCCTAATCATAAACTCATCTCCTCTTAGTCATTGATGATTCCAATCTGACACATTTTCATAGCTTGTAAAGCATTCTCATGACTCTTAGGTGTCACCCCTGCACAGCATTTGGCATCTACCACAATCTCCGCCTCTGGCATATATGACCTTAACAACATGGCATTAGAAATCACACAAATATCAGTACAAAGCCCTACCAGTTCTACTCTAACGCCTTGCCCTCTTCCTAATTGTTTTTGGAGTGTCTCAGCTAATACTGTACTTCCAAAAATCTCTTTTTCGAACACACTTTGCCCTGCTTGTTGACTAATAGATG
>JBOFEH010000137.1:0-25524 GCA_051647765.1 Cellulosilyticaceae bacterium
TTTCAAGTACCCTACATATCCTGAACTCATATTATTCTTTTTCATAAACCGCAAGCTCCTTCCACAATATATCGAAATAATCTTTAAACTCTGGTGCTTTTCTGGCTATGAGTGGCGTTTTTTCACCTGCTATTGTTAACTCAATAGGATATTGACTTTTTACCGTTGCAGGCCTTTTAGAAAGCACCACAACTTCATCCGCCATAGAAATCGCTTCGGCTATATCATGAGTCACCAAAATAGCCTCTTTGTTTTCCCTTTTAATAATCTTATAAATATCATCACTTACCATAAGCCTTGTCTGATAATCTAGTGCCGAAAAGGGTTCATCCAATAGGAGCACATCAGGCTTTGTAGCTAATGTTCTAATAAGTGCTACCCTTTGGCGCATCCCCCCCGATAGTTCTCTTGGATAACGATTTCTAAATTCCCATAATCCATACATTTTAAGCATTTCTTCTATATGCTCAATACTCTCTGGTGTGACTGACTTTTGTATTTCTAGTCCAATGGTGATATTATCCATAATATTACGCCATTCTAGTAGATGGTCCTTTTGAAACATATAGCCTATTTTCCCCCTAATATTGACTTCTCCTTCTGTTGGTTTAATAAGATCTGTTAATATATTCAAAATGGTGGATTTACCACTTCCAGACGGTCCTAATATCCCTAAGATTTTGCCTTTTTCTAGTGTGAGATTGACATCCTCTAAAACAACAATTTCCCCTTCTTTGGTATAAAAACTCTTATATATATTCTTAAGTTCAATCATCTTTGTCATTTTTATAGCCTCCTTAAATCTGTCATTTCTTCCTATATTCATCATACTGCTACCCTCAAAAGATAGTGCTTGTCTCAATAATAGTTTTGCATTAGTACGTGCAGTAGTGAAATGCTTCACAGTAACACTTTCCTACAAGACAAAAAAAGAGGACGTTTTCACGTCCTCTCTGGCTTCTAACTTATTTATTTAATGAGTAAACTACTCATATACTGCAAAATAATATTATTTTGGTAAAGCCATTTAGTTAGCATACTTGCATCTAATAATTGCTGTAGCCCTGCAAAAGCCGGGATTAATACCAATACCGGTACCAATAGACAAATAATCCAAGTCAGTAGTAGTGCTTTAATACTTCCTGCTACTGCACCCAACCCTTTATTAGCAGTTCTAATGATAGGTAACTTTGCAATAAGGTCTAACGCACCGAAACCAATACTCAGTATAATCTTGACTACAATCCAAACAACTAAAATAGCTATAACGCTTAAACATAAATCTGTAATATAGCTACTAATATATTCAGATAGGTTTGTAACACCCATGAGCCTATAAACCTCTGAATTATTATTTTGAATAAGCTTCTCCCCTATAAATTGTGGCAACCATGCTGTCGCTTCTTGAATAGCTTTTGCTTGTGATTGTATACTTTGAATAACAACTATTTCTCCTACCTTTTCCATATTCCATGTATAAATAGCCGTATATAATGGCGTCATCGCTAAAATAGCCTTAATCGGTGTATAAATCACAAATGCCAATACCAGTGCTAAGATACTTGAAACCATCTCATATGCCACTCTCACAAAACCTTTTTTTGCGCCTATGGCTATCCCTATAATAATACTTAGACCTACTATTAAATCTAACATTAATTTTCTTCCCTCATTTCCTCTTTGAGTAGTAAGACTTTATCTTTTGTAACAGCAATCGCTTTAGGCCCTTTATAAACTAAACGCATCACATCTTGTGTCGCTTTGAACTCAAACTGCTTGACACCCATCTTATTATACCCTTGATAGTGACGTCCTTCTCCTATAATGACACCTTTTTGATCTGCATAGTAATACGTCACCGCATTATCTACAGATTGTTCCAAAACAACCTGTCCTTGTACATCAAATATCATTATTTTTTCTTTATTATGGATACTTGTACCTGTAGCCATCTCTCCAACTACCATCGGTAAATACCCCCCGCTTCTTGGCAAACTATTAATATAAGGAATATAGGTTGGATACGTATTACTTAAATGAGCAATTTCTTTGCCCTCTGCAATATGATACAATGTCGTCCCTGTATCTCCAATACTTGCCCATATATCATTGCTTATAAACTCAATCTCATAGACAAGGTTATTTTGTTCCTTAATACCATATTTCACTTGATCTACTTTTTGTTGGGTTGGCTTTTGTACTGGTATAGCCTCTATAACAGATGTAATCTTGGGTTGATTCATATCCACATAACTTGCTAGTAACAATGATCCATCCGGACTTACCTCTGCTGCCATTGGATAACCTTTTGTTTTTGTGTAAGTGACCCTAGTAACACCTAGCCAATCACCATTTTCATTATAGGCTGATATTTGATAACTCTCAGCGAGTTGTTCAATAATGGCTAATTGCCCGTTTTGGTTAATCGAAAAACTAATAATAGGATGTTGCAAGGTAATCTGTCCTTGTCTTCCTTTTTCATTGAAAACATGAATACTGCGTCCATTTTTACTTGATACCGCTATGTAATTACCCCTTTGCTGCAAAACAATAGAATCTAGTGTTAGGGTATCTGCCCACACTTCTTCTCCATCAAAATTATAAGCTGTAATCCCATCTTGTGTTACTTTTACAACTTGATTACCCACCACTTCAATTTGTGTGTTCTTGAGCGGATCAAATGTTAATATCTCTTTATCTACTTTTAAGTATAAGTTTTCTCCTTGCCTCCAACTTCCTAAGGAAACAACTATACCTATCACAATCATTATCCCTATAATAATAAGTGTAATTGTCGCATTTTTAGATTTCATTTGGCTTTTGTGCTGTTCCAACTTACTTCCTCCTATGTTCCCATTTCATACAACTATAATACACCAATATCATAATGATTTCAAAGAGTCCAACATACCCAAACACAGGAAAAACTTTGCTGACCAAATTTGAAAAACCCATTTTAGCAGCCATCATAGCCATAATTGTGGTTAGAACAATAAGAAGCTTATCATTTACTTTTATTCTTGCCTTTAAATTTTGGAGTACACCATACCCATTTGCAATAGCCGTAGTATACATGGCTAGCACAAGCACCACCAAATAAATGGTTTGAATAAAGTGCGTATAGTTAACTAATACCCCTAACATAGGAATTTCTAGATTTTTAATTTGGTCGTAATAAATCAAGGTAGATAGCCCTATACTCAGTCCTAGCACACCTAGTCCAATCCCACCTAAAATGCCACCCCATCTTGCAACTTTTTTGTTTTTTAGTTGATCATATAGTGTGCATAATACCACAATGACAGTCAGCATATTATAGGATACATACAGAATCATAGACACAAACCAATGTCTATCAGGTGTTCCCATCCCACTATGCGCAAACGCCGACACGTCTCTAAAGAGGATGACATACACGCCTAATATAAGTCCACCTATACACATAAAGGGCACTAACAAAGCATTCATTCCCACAAACCCTTTTGCTCCTGTCAAAAAAGTAGCCACACAAGCTACAGCCATACCACAAGCCCCTATCCAGTAAGGCACATCAAAAGCTTGTTTCATAATGGCTCCTGCACCTGCAATCATGGTACTAAAACAGATAAACAAAAAGATGTTAACAGTCCACTCTAGCACTAAGCTTAGTTTGGGTCCCATTACATCTTTTAGTAAATCTTTATAGTTGGAGAATTGACGCTCATAAACGACTTCTAAAATAACTGCCCCTAATACAGCATAAGCTATCCCCGCTAAAATCAAACCTATAACACCACTTAGACCATACTTTGTAAAAAAAGTAATCATCTCTTGTCCGGATGCAAATCCAGCACCAATAACGGTACCAATATACACACTGGCGACCTGTAGTATTGCCCTATAATTACACTTCATACTTGTCCTCCTAAAACTTATTTGTTTCAGTATATGACAAGCCTACGTCTTATATGTCTTATGCCTCAATTTTATGGTAAAGTTCTAAGTAAGACTTAGCTGATTCTTCCCAAGAAAAGACGCTTTCCATACAATTTGTTTGAATCTGCTCAAAATGCTCTTTCTGATAAGTATAGTACCAATAAGCTTCTTCTAACTTTCTATACATCCAATAAGCGGTGTACTCTTTAAACTCAAAGCCCGTTCCTTCTTTGCTTTGCATATCATAATGAAGCACTGTATCTTTTAAGCCACCTGTTTGTCTGACTACAGGTACAGCACCATAACGCATGGCCATAAGCTGACCTAATCCACATGGTTCAAAGGCTGATGGCATCAAGAACACATCACATGCACTATAGATTTTTTGGGCTATCGCTTCATTAAAAGTAAGAAGTACTCTGGTACGATCACCATATACATGAGCAAAATGCTTAAACATATTCTCATATTCAGGTTCTCCTGTCCCCAAAATAACAAACTGCACATCCAAATCCATCATCTTATCCATAAACCACTTATTTTCTACTGTTTGCTTAAATAAATCAAAGCCCTTTTGGTCTGTAATACGAGAGATGACACCAATCATCATACAGTCTCTTTTCTCCATACCATACTCTTCTTGGAACTTTGCCTTATTCACTTTTCTAAGCTCTATTGTTTCCACATCATAGTTTTCATAAATATGAGCATCTGTTAGGGGATTATAGGTTTCATAGTCAATCCCATTTAATATCCCTGTTAACTTGTTATACAAACTGTCTGATAATAATTGATTGAGACCACACCCATATTCCCAAGATTTAATCTCTTCTGCATAAGTTGGACTAACGGTATTAATCTGATCACTATATAATAATCCTGCCTTCATAAAACTTAGTGCCCCATGGAATTCTAACTTATCTGATGCAGCATAGTCCTCACTTAATTCTAATACATCCAATACTTCGTCTTTGCCAAACAATCCTTGATATTTCATATTATGTATGGTAAATACTGTTCTGATTTTTCCATAATACGGATCATAGCGATATTTATCTTTTAGCAAGAGACAAATAGGCCCTGTCTGCCAATCATTACAATGGATAATATCTGGCACAAAATCAATATGCCTCAACATGTCTAGTACTGCTTTTGAAAAGAAAGCAAAGCGCTCATAATCATCCTGATAGCCATAAAGTTCATCTCTCCCAAAATAATGATCACTTTTCAAAAAGTAGGTGGGTACAATCTGTTCATCATAATAAATACCTACACCTTCTTTTCTCCAGTTCAAATGAACATCAAAACTTGTTAAAAACTGCTCATCATGGTCAAAAAACTTATTTTGCATTTTTCTATAATATGGCATTGCTATTCTTACATCCACACCTAATGCCTTCAGTTGTTTTGGAAGTGCCCCTGCAACATCTGCTAAACCACCTGTTTTGGCATAAGGTACCACCTCTGAAGCTACAAATAAACATTTTAATGGTCTATTTTTCACACACTTTTCCTCCTAGTACAATAATATATAGTATACCTTAGTCTCTGATTTTTCTCAATATTCAGCTTTATTTTTGAGGCAATTTCAGCGTTTGCCCCACATAAATTTGATCACCGTTCTCTAATTCATTAAGTGTAATAATCTCTCTTGCTCTCTTCTCTGTTTCATAGTGATCATAGCTAATCTTACGAAGTGTATCCCCTTCTTGCACTTTATAAGTAATATAATCTTCATCCTCAACATCTGTTTCTTCGGCGACAACTTCCGTTTCCTTGTCTGCTGCTTGTACTGGTGCTTCTGCTTCTTCCGGTGCATCTTCTACTTCCTCTACTTCTTCCACAGGTGTTTGGTTTGGTGTCAAATTAGGCTTAGTATTGTCCACTAATTTTACACCTGTTGTCTCTTCCCCAGAAGTTTCATTCTCCGCACCAGCCGCTTGTTCTTGTCCTTCTGTCCCATTGACAATAAACTGTACTTCTTCTTCATTCAAACCGTTACCCTCATTCTCTACTTGTCCACTGCTTGCTTGCACACTTTGGCCTGCTGCAAGTTGACTTTCAAAATTTTTGAGTTTCTGGCTCTGATCAGCCATTTTAATCACGACCGCACCCAGTGCGAGAATTGCCAAGCTTGCTGCTACCACCGTAAAATTAGTACGTTTTCTTTGTTGATATTCTTTCTTTCTGATTTTGCCAATTTCTCTAAACTGGTAAACCGCACTATCATCAACTTCCTCTTTTGCCGCCTCAAAAAATGGGTTGTCCAACATATACTGCTGCATAGAAGGGTTTTTGTCATAATATAAGAAATAACCTGTTTGCTCTTTTAAAGTATCTCCCTCATAGGCATAAAATGTTTCTATCTTATTAATAGGGTCTATCAATAATAGGACTGTTCCCTCTTGGTCAAATAAATCTCTTTGGATTTTGACTTCTTTCATAGTAAGCATTGTGCCATATCCTGGTTGCATGTGGAACCAGCCTAACACTTTTGTGGTTGGGAAGTATTTTTCTTTCTGGCTCATCAAGCTCTTAATAGCCTGCTCGCTAATCCAATCACTCTCATCTTCTAACAGACTTTTCGGAATAGGCATCATACCACAGATAATCATCTCTTTTGTATCTTTGTAATATTCTCCCAATAAAATCCCTGAATGTTCACAACCCAAATCAGTGGCTGCATATTGATAAGTATATGTATACGCATAATCTTCCAAATAAACACCATACTCACACTGTGTATCTCCAACAGGTCTTACAGAATCGATACTCTCAATCAAGGCATTATATCTACCTTCTGATTGTGGGAGATTGCCTCCACTTACTTGCTCTTTAACTCCAGACTCTTTTTCTTCCTTTGGTTCATAAATTATTTTTCCCATAGTAATCTCCTTCCATATTTATACATATATGATAGGATACTATAGTCCATATAAATAATTTAATCTTTCATGTCGAGGGCCCCAGTTTTTTTCTCTCTGTTTTTTTACATCTTTTTCCATTAATAACCATAAATAATATTCCTTGTTTTGGTAAATGATAATATATGCGAAAGTGGTGATGAACAATGCATACAAAATTAGATATACTCCCCAAACAAAACTATATCAATATCAATGACCCAAAACACTTTAATCAGTTTACGACCTTATTATATTCCTATCTCGAAACATACCTTCCACTTCACAATAATCAACTCGTTCTGGTATGTATTGGTACAGATCGTGCCACCGGAGATAGTTTAGGTCCACTCATTGGTTATAAACTCCTTGATATTCAGTTTCAAAACGTTATTATTTACGGTTCTTTAGAACAACCCGTCCATGCCAAAAACTTAGACGAAACACTCAGTCATATCAACTCATTTTATCCTGATGCATTAGTCATTGCCATTGATGCCTGTTTAGGCAATATGCAAAATGTCGGCTGCATCAGTATTGGGGAAGGTGCTATTAAACCGGGCGCAGGAGTCAAAAAAGATTTACCAGCTATAGGTCATCTCCATATTACTGGGATTGTTAATTTCAGTAGCCTTATGAATATGGTTGTTTTGCAAAATACACGTCTTTCTATTGTTATGAAAATGGCTGATATTATTGCTTCTGGGATGCGCTACTGTCTTTGGAAATACTACAAAACACCAACAAAAAAGGAGCTATAAGCCCCTTATCAAGATTTTATTTGGTTGATTTTTTTTCCTAATGTTATAAATATAAAAAAAGCACATCCAAAAAATAAAATAGCAGTTAATATACCTATTAACATTTGATTTGGAATCACACTATACATCAGTATATAGCACATTTTGTAAGCAAAATAACTCACGGCAAACAATGTTATAAACCATAATATTCCTAGACACATATAGGGTGCTTTCTTATTGAAATACTCTCTTGTTGTTGCTAACACAAGAAACGTACCCATAAGTGCTAGAATAGGCACACTTATACTACTTCCTACCATAAACAAAAACATATTTGTTTCAAAGAATATCACGAAAAACAATACCTTAAACATCAGCCTTTGCAAGAAGTTTTCTGGTATATCCGTTACTTCTAACATCATCCTCACAAAATCATAAAGTGTGTAAATGATTATCCCCAGAGTATTAAGTACAAACCAGCCCATGACAACAATCATTCCCATATTATTTTCTAACATAAAACTCATCTTTGGCAATATCATAAAAAATACTAGTAAACCAATTAATGAAATGATTTCTGCTAGATAAACCTTAAACCCTTTTTTAAACTCTGCAACTAAATACGCCATCTTTAGTTACCCCCATTCCTATTATGTAGAAAAATATTTTGACTATACTTCTACAAGCTATAGAATATTATATCATAATTCAAGTTTTAGGTCATCTGGTTTGATCCATTCAATCCTTCTTAAAAATTCTGCAACACCTAATGCAATAAGTGCTGGTAACACAAACTGTATCAGTATCATACTACCCCATACATATACTGGACTTCCTGACCCTAACATTGTTTGCAATGTCATAATAGGTCCTACTAATCCAGATGTTCCCATACCTGCCCCTGCTGGTATATTCTCCATCTTAAAAACAACTGTAGCTAAAGGCCCTGTAACAGCACTTGCTACAATAGGCGGTATCCATATTCTAGGATTCTTTACGATATTAGGTATCTGCAGCATTGATGTCCCTAACCCTTGTGCTAATAATCCATTCACCTTATTTTCCCTATAACTTATTACCGCAAACCCTATCATCTGTGCTGCACAACCTGCAGTAGCTGCCCCTGCTGCTAGACCTGATAATCCTAGCATAATTGCAATAGCTGCCGAACTAATAGGCAATGTCAAAAACATCCCCATGAGTACCGAGATCACTATTCCCATCAAAAATGGTCTTAATATGGTGGCAGTCTCAATGAAGCTTCCCAACATCCCCATAAAGGCTGATATAGGTGGTCCTAATACAACTGCTGTGAGTCCACCTGCTATAATCGTAACAGCAGGTGTCACCATAATGTCTAACTTTGTCTTTCCTGCAACTCTTCTTCCTACCTCAAGTCCAATCACTGCTGCCAAAAAAGCTCCCATAGGATCTCCAGGTCCTGCTAACAGAATTCCTGTTTCTGTAATTAACGATCCCTTCAACAGATTCATAGCATATGCTCCCATAAGTCCATTAAGCGCACTGGCATAAAGCACTAATTTAGGTGCTCCTAAGTGATGAGCTGTCCCTATAGCAATACCTACTCCTGTCATAACAGATGCTAACTGTCCTATTTGTATCAAGAAATTGCCTAACCAAAAATTCGGCATAAAACTTCCTATTTGCTTCAATATCAGTCCAATAAGCAAAGTACAGAACAAACCTTGTGCCATACCACTAAGACCTTGAATTAAATAACGTTGTATAAATACCGTAGATAACTCTTTGATTTTATTTTTATTTTCCATCATAATCCCCCCTGCTTTTAGCTTATGATAGCACGGTGTCAAGACAGGTGTCAATACGAATAAAGATAGCCTTTTTTTCTGAGTTCCTCTTCTATAATATCTAGCTCCTCTTCGTTAGCAGCTTCTATAGTATGGATGTGTACACCATCTGTTAAATTGGAAAGAGGTGGTGCCCCATCAGCCTTAACTTTTGCAACAAAAGCCTGCACATCTCTCCTATTTTTGAGCATCAAATCCCCAACCACATCACCATAAATACTATGACTTATAATCACATTTTTGACTCTTCCACCATTATCTACAATTGTATTGAGTTCGTCTTGTAACTGCTGCTCATCATGTTTGACACTGATCATCCTCACTGCCAAATGCCCTGCTTCTTTATTTAAGATATAACCTCTCGCTGTGGCTAAAATATCGTATCCTTCTGCTCTTAGTAGCGCCACATCTTGCACTACAACTTGTCTACTAATGCCAAATTTTTTGCCTAATGCCACACCACTAACAGGTTTTGTTCCTACGTTTAGTATTTTTAATAGCTCTGCTCTTCTATCTTGTCCGTCCATATAATCCTCCTGCATTTTGCCTTTTTACTTATTATATCAGAATATGTTTTAATACATGATAAAAGCGGACAAAATGTCCGCCTTTATTATAATTCTATTCTTTTAATAAGCTCTGATCTTAACTCTTCATACCCCTTTTTACCGAGAAGTGCAAACATATTTTTCTTATACTCTTCTACTCCTGGTTGGTCAAATGGATTAACCCCTAATAAATAGCCACTAATACCACACGCTTTTTCAAAGAAATAAATAAGTTTTCCTAAATTAAAAGCTGTTAACTCTGGGATACTAATAATAATGTTTGGCACACCACCGTCCACATGTGCTAAGAGTGTTCCTTCAAAGGCTTTTTTATTAACAAAATCCATTGTCTTACCTGCTAAATAATTGAGCCCATCTAAGTCAACATCTTCCTCTTCTAACGTAACATCTAACTTTGGACTTTGTACGTTAAGTACTGTTTCAAACAAGAAACGCTGTCCATCTTGAATGTATTGTCCTAATGAATGAAGATCTGTTGAAAAGTTAACTGATGAAGGATAAATACCTTTTTGGTCTTTTCCTTCACTCTCTCCATATAACTGCTTCCACCACTCTCCAAAATACTGAAGTGCTGGTTCATAATTGACCATAATTTCTACACTTTTATTTCTACGTAACAATGCATTACGTACCGCTGCATATTGATAACATGGATTTTGGTTAATATCTGCCTCTGCATATTCTACTCTACCCGCATCAGCTCCTGCCATTAATTCATCAATAGCGATACCTGCTACTGCTATTGGTAATAAGCCTACTGCAGTCAATACAGAAAATCTTCCCCCTACATCATCTGGAATAACAAAAGTTTCATATCCTTCTTCTTTTGCTAAGGTTAACAACGCCCCTCTTGCTTCATCTGTTGTTGCAAAAATACGGTTCTTTGCTTCTTGTTTTCCATATTTGTTCTCCATGAACTTCTTAAACACACGGAAAGCAATAGCAGGCTCTGTTGTTGTACCAGATTTTGAGATGACATTGACACTCACTTCTTTTCCTTCACATACTTCTAATAAATGTTTAAGATATGTTCCAGAAATATTATTTCCTACAAAATAAATTTCAGGTGTTTTTCTTTGCTCTTTAGCTAGTGCATTATAAAAAGTATGTGATAAAGCTTCAATACAAGCTCTTGCACCTAAATAAGATCCTCCGATTCCGATGACAATAAGCACATCTGAATCATTCTGAATTTTAGTCGCTGCCGCTTGAATACGTTCAAATTCATTTTTGTTGTAGTTTACAGGTAAATCAACCCACCCTAAAAAGTCATTTCCTGCACCTGTTTTTTCATGCAACATCGTATGTGCAAGTTCAACTTGATTTTTGAAAAAATCTAATTCATAAGCTTGTACTCCTGTTTTAGAGTAATCCACCAAAATTTTATGCATATTATATTCCTCCCAATTGATTGATACTACAAAATAAAACTTATTTCATTATACATCAGTATAGATTTTTTTCCAATATTTGTTAGATAGTTTTGCAATCTTTTTACTTTATTATCCCCAGTTACCCCTTACACATGTAAATCGATTTCTTTTAACAAATGCATAATCTCTTGCCCATTCAACTTATCTTTGGGTGCTTCTGAATTTTGATGGTAGTTTTCTAACTCATCTTCTAACTTCTGTATCCGTTCCATAAGTTCTTTAATTTCTTGTTGCTTACTTTTACCTATCAAATCAGAAGGATATGTATTGACTACATAATCATGAACTTTTACAATGAGCTGAGTCCTTTTTTCTGGCACACTCTTCAATATGGTATAAAGTGTGGCTAATATACATACCACTGTGCTTGCTACAACAAATATAAAATTAGGAATAGAACTCCCAGGTGCTGTACTTAAAATTTCTAATGCAATTTGAATCACAAGTATTGCCCACATCACAACCTTCGCCCTAGTAGCAATGCTCTGTACTCCTAAATAAGAAAATCTTCCTATCTTTTCTTCATAAAGTGCCTTGTTAATCATCACTTCCACATCAACATGTGGTACGATAGCCGTTTGATCTTCACAGTTGCATGAGATTTCTTGATAGCGCTTAAGTACCTTACTAATAAAAGCAATTTCGCTATTAGGTTTATACGCTTTGGCATCTAAATAAATACTGATACTTCTATGTATCCTATGAAAATGATTTTGTAGCATACTCGTTGTTAAAAAAGTAATAACACATAATAATACATTAACAGCAAATAATCCCCCTATCATATGTTCCCCCTACTACATCTTTTTGTATGATTATACCATTCACTTATGTATGGTTTCAATATTTTAAATATATATACTATTCTTTTGTTCATTTTTTTATCGTTATCAATAAAAAAAGAGGCAATTCTGCCTCTTTCCTATTTGATAACTCTAGATTGCTTCAATAATACCTTCTATCATGCGACTAGCATTACGTGCTGCTAAGTTTACAAACTCGTCAAAATTAACCTCTGCACTGTGGTCTGCCTTATCAGAAATTGCACGAATAACTACGAATGGTACATGATTTAAATAACATGCATGAGCAATAGCTGCACCTTCCATTTCGGCACAGTATGCTGTAAATGTACTATAAATATCTTCTTTAACTTTCATGCTAGATACAAATTGATCGCCACTAGCAATACGTCCTACAAAGATATTTTGCTCACCTTTTAATGCCTCTGCTGCAGTCTGTGCCGCTTTAACAAGCATCTCATCTGCTGCAAAGAAAGAGCAATCCATACGTGGAATAACGCCTTTTGCATCACCAAAAGCTGTTGTATCCATATCATGTTGCACTGTATCGCTTGAAATAACGATATCACCGATATTGACATCTGGATGTAATCCACCTGCTACACCTGTATTAATAATGTAATTTGTATCAAATCTATCAATTAAAATTTGAGTACAAATTGCCGCATTAACTTTACCAATTCCACATCTTACAAGGATAACTTTTACCTGGCCCATTACGCCTTCATAAAATTCCATAGTCGCAATCTGATGTGTATTTTGTACTTGCATCTTTCTACGAAGTGCAATAACTTCTTCTTCCATAGCACCTATAATTCCAATTGTTTTCATCTTAAGGTACCCCTTTCTCGATTTTCAGCTTATTATACCATATTCTGTCTCAAAAACTGCTTTTTATGACTTAAAAATAAACTTTTAACTTTTTGTCTAATAATTCCCTCATTGTTGCAATGACATACTCCATATTGGTTTCCCAATTCTTATTGATAAAATCCAGTTGATCTATCGTAGTATCTATCACTACATTAAGCCATTTTAAGATTTTTTGAGGTGTTACGGTATTATTATCATAATAAACCGTTGCCAATTCTCCTGCAAAATCTACTTTAATATCATTGATTCCAGGTAACATTTTGATAAGCTCAAAGACCTGCACATCATAGCCTTTATACTGATCGCTAATTTTTGATAGATTAGATATCTTTAAAGTGAGTGCACCTGGAATATTTTGCACAACTTTAATATTAATATAACTCTTAATGAATTGTTTTTTTAGTCCAAACATAATATGCCTCCTCAAAACCCTTATTAACTTTATTATACACTCTCTAAAGGTTAATCAGAACTAAAAGAGGGAAAGCATCTGCTTTCCCTACTCAATAAACTGTCCATACTCCCTAAAGCGATTGTAACGCGTCGTCGCCAAAGTCTCCTCATCTAGCTGAATAAGTTCATCTAGCTGTGATTTAATATAATCTTTTAAGTATCTAGCCGCAAGTTCAGGTGCTTTATGAGCACCACCTGCTGGTTCTTCTACAATTGCATCAATGATTCCCATTTCCTTGAGATCATCTGCTGTCATTTTCATCATCTCAGCAGCCTTTTCAGCTAAACTACTATCTTTCCAAAGAATACTTGCAAAGCCTTCTGGCGACAAAATAGAATAGGTTGTATTTTGCTGCATAAAAATACGGTCAGCTACTCCCAGTGCCAAAGCACCACCACTACCACCTTCACCTATAATACCTGCAATGATAGGTACTTTTAATCTAGCCATCTCCATCAAGTTACGGGCAATAGCTTCCCCTTGTCCTCTTTCTTCTGCACCTAATCCACAGTACGCACCTGGCGTATCTATTAAGCATACTACTGGCCTACCAAATTTTTCAGCTTGCTTCATAAGTCTTAAAGCCTTACGGTAGCCTTCTGGATGACTCATACCAAAGTTTCTCGCAATGTTTTCCTTTGCATTATTCCCTTTGTTATGAGCTATTACTGTTACAGTATGATTCCCAATCTTTCCAATACCACCAATAATGGCTGTATCATCTTGGTACCCTCTATCTCCATGCAATTCCATAAAATCTTCTATGATTTCATCAATATAAAATATACTTCGAGGCCTTTCTATCATACGTGCAATTTGAACCTTATCCCAAGCGGAATACGAATTAACTACCTTATCTTCCATAACTTCTAGTACAGCTTCTAACTTTTCAATTTGCTCAGTAATTTCTTTGGTTTGTGGCATAACCTTTAAATCTTCAAGAGAAGCATATAACTGATCTATCTTTTTAAGCATATTTTGCATTAATACTCCTCCTTTGTATGAAGTCTTAATAGCTTGCCTAATGTATCTCTCATTTGGGCTCTCTCCACAATCGCGTCGACCATACCATGTTCTACCAAAAACTCTGCTCTTTGGAATCCTTGTGGCAACTTTTGTTTAATAGTCTGCTCAATGACCCTAGGACCCGCAAAACCAACAAGTGCCTTAGGTTCTGCCAAAATAATATCTCCTAACATAGCAAAGCTAGCTGTAACACCACCTGTAGTTGGATGGGTCAGTACACTAATATATAATAGCCCTGCATCATCATGTTTGGCTATAGCCGCACTTGTCTTAGCCATCTGCATTAGTGAATAAATACCTTCTTGCATTCTGGCTCCACCTGAAGCTGAAAAAATAATAATAGGAAGTCTATGCTCTGTGGCATACTCAATAGCTCTAGTGATTTTTTCTCCTACCACAGACCCCATACTCCCCATCATAAACCTTGAATCCATAATGGCTATGACAGTTTTGATGCCTTCTATTTGACCTATCCCTGTAATAACTGCTTCATTTTCGTCTGTCTTTTTTTTGTAGGCACTTATTTTCTTCTCATAGCCCTCAAATTGAAGAGGATTACAACTTTTCATAGATTTATCCAACTCATCAAAAGACTCTGCGTCCACTAGTTTACCTAGTCTTACATTGGGTGAAATAGGCAAGTGTTCTTCACAATGTGGGCACACCCCAATATTTGCAATCAAATCTATGACATAAATACTTTTTTTACACTGCGGACATTTGTTAAACATCCCCTCTGGAATCTCTGGCTTTGAAGAGGATCCTTTTGTTGCATACTTACGCTGTCTTCCAATAAAACTAGTGAGCATGAACCTCCTCCTCTCCTCCAGTTAGGATATTTTCTAAGTTTTTCTCTATATAAGATGTATCAAAACATCCTTTTTCAAATGCAGGTGTATGAATCAGTTCATATTGGAAATCAACATTAGTATCTATTCCTTCTATCATGATTTCAGAGAGTGCTCTACGCATCACACTAATAGCTTCTTCTCTCGAATCTCCATATGCAATAATTTTAGCAAGCATGGAATCGTATACTGGAGGTACCCTATAACCATCATAAATATGTGTCTCCACACGAACAC
Source organism: Cellulosilyticaceae bacterium (assembly GCA_051647765.1). GTDB lineage: Bacteria > Bacillota > Clostridia > Lachnospirales > Cellulosilyticaceae > JBOFEH01. Next base: position 15,634 of record JBOFEH010000137.1, read on the forward strand.
CTCTTCCACCTGGAAGGTGCAATCCTGTAATATGCCCTGCACAAGGTCTAAATCCTAACTTTGGATTTTCAGCATTGATACGGCATTCTATAGCGTGTCCTTTAATATGAATATCTTTGTTAGTAAAAGCTAATTCCTCACCTGCAGCAACTTTGAGCTGCTCTTTGATAAGGTCAATACCTGTTACCATTTCAGTAACAGGGTGCTCTACCTGAATACGTGTATTCATCTCAATAAAATAGAAATTCCTATTTTGGTCTACAATAAACTCTATTGTTCCTGCATTTTCATAAGCTACTGCTTGTGCTGCTTTAATTGCAACATCACCCATTTGTTTTCTCATTTCAGGTGTAATAAATGGTGAAGGTGCTTCTTCTACAACTTTTTGGTGCCTACGTTGCATAGAGCAATCACGTTCACCCAAATGAACGACATTGCCATGCATATCCCCCAGTATCTGAAACTCAATATGTCTTGGCTCCAGTATATATTTTTCCATATACATACTGCCATCGCCGAAGGCTGTTTGCGCCTCTGAACTTGCTGTCAAAAATGCTTTCTCAACCTCAGATTCTTTCCACACAATACGCATACCTCTTCCGCCACCACCAGCTGATGCCTTTAACATGACGGGATAACCAATTTCACAGGCCAAAAGTTGAGCCTCTTCTACTGTTTTAACGGTACCCTCTGACCCTGGCACAACAGGTACATCTGCTTCAATCATCATTTCTCTTGCTTTTGCCTTATCACCCATGAGTTCAATCATTTCAGCTGTAGGTCCAATGAATTTGATGTGACATTCTGAACAAATACGTGCAAACTTTGCATTCTCAGACAAAAATCCAAATCCAGGATGAATAGCATCAGCACCAGTCCCTACCGCTGCTGTAATAATATTTTCGATGTTAAGGTAACTATCTTTTGGAAGTGCTTTTCCTATGCATACTGCTTCATCAGCTAGTTTGACATGTAAAGAATCTTTATCTGCTTGTGAATAGACTGCTACAGTCTGTATTCCCATTTCAATACACGCACGTATAATACGTACAGCAATTTCACCTCTATTAGCAACTAATACTTTTTGAAACATCCTTGCACCTCCTTCTTAACCTATTGCAAATGTTAATTCTGCTTTTACAGCGACTTTACCATCTACTTTAGCTATAGCTTCACCTATACCGATAGGTCCTCTTTGTTTGATAATACGACACTCTAATTGAAGTACATCACCAGGTACAACTTTCTGTCTAAACTTAGCTTCCTTGATTCCACCAAAAAATGCAACTTTGCCTTTGAGTTCCTCTTGTGAAAGTAGTGCAATGGCCCCTACTTGTGCAAGTGCTTCAATAATGAGTACGCCTGGCATCACTGGTAACCCTGGAAAATGACCTTGGAAAAATGGCTCATTTATTGTGACATTTTTATAACCAGTAGCACCTTTTCCATCTTCATGGATTTCTGCTTTATCCACTAACAAAAATGGGTATCTATGTGGAATTATCTCCATAATTTCTTGTGTTGTTAACATATCATTCCCCTTTTCTTATTTAAGCACAAAGAGGGGTTGACCAAACTCTACCATTTCCTCATTGCCTACTAATATCTCAACAATCTCACCATCTTGGTCAGATTCTACTTCATTCATCAGTTTCATTGCTTCAATAATACACACAACATCACCTTTTTTAACTTTTGTGCCTACCTCAGCAAAAGCCTTGCTTGTTGGAGAACTTGATGTGTAGAAAGTTCCTACCATAGGTGATGTAATAACTGCACCTGCTACATTTTCTTTTTTAGGCTCTCCACTATTAATAGTAACCTCTGTTGAATTCACCTGTGCTGGTATAGCTGTTGCTACAGGCATTGCTGCCGCTTGGTATACAACTTCTTTTTGACATTCTAGCTCTAATTCAAATCCTTCAGAATTTAATTTTAATCGTGTTAGGTTAGATGCTTTAAACTCACTTATTAATTCTTTAATTGTTTCAATTGTCATCTAGTTTTCCCCTTCCCATTTTTTGAGTAGAATACTGCCGTTATGGCCTCCAAATCCAAGTGAATTACTCATTGCATATTGAATATCCGCTGATCTACCTTGATTAGGAATACAATCTAAGTCACATTCTTCATCTGGTACTTCATAGCCTATTGTTGGTGGTAAATAATGATCCTCCAATGCTTTGGCTATAGCAATAGCTTCAATAGCACCTGCTGCTCCTAATAAATGTCCTGTCATTGATTTTGTAGAACTCACAGGAACTTTTGTGTTTTCTCCAAAGACTGCCTTAACTGCCAAAGTTTCAAACTTATCGTTATACTCTGTACTTGTACCATGAGCATTGATATAACCTATCTGATCTGGTGTAATCCCTGCTTCTTCTATAGCAGCTCTCATAGCACGTGCAGCACCTTCTCCATCTGGTGCGGGTGATGTAATATGGTACGCATCACCTGTTGCACCATATCCTACTACCTCAGCGATAATATGTGCACCTCTTTTTTGTGCATGTTCTAATGTTTCCATCACAACCATACCTGAACCCTCACCCATTACAAAGCCATTACGCTCTTTATCAAACGGAATAGATGCTCTCTTAGGATCAGCATTTTTACTAAGTGCTGTTAATGACTGGAAACCTGCAACCCCTAGTGGTGTAATAGATGCTTCAGCACCACCAGCTATGATGACATCATTAATGCCTGCTTGTAAGGCTCTAAAAGCATCCCCAATACAGTGTGTTGCTGATGCACAGGCTGTTACAACTGTGCTACAAATCCCCTTAGCACCTGTGTAAATAGATACATTACCCGCTCCCATATTTGTAATAGTCATCGGTACAAAAAATGGTGATACACGTTTTGGCCCTTTTTCTACAAGTTTTCTCACTTCTTGCTCAATAGTTGCAATCCCACCAATACCAGAACCTACAATAACACCAACACGTGTTACATCTTCTTGTTCCATATCAATCTTAGCATCGCCAAGTGCCTCCATTGCTGCATAAATAGCAAATTGAGAAAATTTATCTAGCCTTCTTAACTCACGCTTTGCAATGTATTTTTCTGGGTTAAATTCTTTGACCTCAGCTGCAACACTTACGTCAAAACCTTCTACTAACTCAAAATGTGTAATCTTATCAATCCCACAAACACCTTCTTTGAGATTGTTCCAAAAACTCTCTACTGTATTGCCAAGTGGAGATACCACTCCTGCACCTGTAATAACTACTCTATTTTTCATTTTGGTCCTCCTACATGGCCATGCCGCCGTCTACTCTAATGACTTCACCTGTTACGTAACTTGATAGATCACTACCTAAAAACAATGCAATATTAGCAACCTCTTCTACACTACCAAAACGTCCCATAGGAACATTTTTAAGAACACCTTCTCTGACAGTCTCAGATAACTTATCTGTCATAGCCGATACAATAAATCCTGGTGCAATCGCATTAATTCTAAGGTTTTTACCTGCAAACTCTCTAGCTGCTGCTTTTGTAAAACCAATCACACCCGCTTTGGATGCTGCATAATTACACTGCCCTACATTACCACTAAGACCTACAACAGATGCCATATTGATAATGCTTCCACCTTTACGCATCATTGCTCTTGACGCATGTTTCGTACAATTAAACACACCTTTTAAGTTAACCTCTATCACTTGGTCAAACTCAGCTTCAGTCATACGAAGCAATAACATATCTCTCGTAATCCCTGCATTATTCACTAAAACATCAATTGTCCCATAAGCCTTAACTGTATTCTCTATCAAAGACTTAGCTTCCTCAAAGTTAGAAATGTCAGCTTGGATTGCCATAGCTTCTCCGCCCTCTGATTGAATGAGTTCAACCACACTTTGTGCCTCTTCTGCTAATCCTTCAAAAGGATAATTGACCACTACTTTGGCACCATTCATTCCATAAGTTAATGCAATTTGTTTGCCGATTCCACTACTACTACCCGTTACAATAGCTACTTTATCTTTTAACATATCTCTCCTCCTAACTCTTCTAGTACTTTTTTCAATGACTCTACATCTTCTACATTGAGAGTTTTGGCTGTCTTTGATATTTTATTAACAAATCCACATAAAGTCTTTTTAACACCTATTTCAATAAAAGTATCGAAGCCTTCATCTAAGAGTTTTTCTATACTTTCTCTAAACCTCACACCATTTACAATCTGTAATGGTATATTCTCTCTGGCACCCTCAGCATCCATATAGTCTGCTGTGACATTACTTACAATAGGTACTTTAGCATCTGCAAATGTAAACTGGTTTAACTCAGCTTGCAACTGCTCTGCTGCCTTCTCCATCAATGGGCTATGGAATGCACCACTTACACGAAGTGGCATCACACGCTTAGCTCCTTTTTCTTTGAGCATTGGTGTTACTTTTTCAATAGCTGACTGTTCTCCCGAAATAACAACCTGTCCTGGACAGTTATCATTGGCTAGTGTCACAATATATCCTTGCTTAGAACTCTCTTCACAAACTAACTTGATTTGCTCACCATCAAGTCCTATTACAGCCGCCATCATACCTTTTGCTTCTAGAGCACATGCATCCATATAACATGCTCTCTTTTCAACAAGTTTAAGTGCATCTTCAAAAGTCAAAATACCACTTGCTACTAACGCACTATATTCTCCTAAACTAAAACCAACAACTGCTGCTGCTTGAATTCCCTGTGCCTTTACCGCTTCATAAGCAGCCATAGTGGTGGTAAAAAGTGCACTTTGTGTATAACGTGTTTGATTAATAATTCCTTGTGTATCATAAAAGCAAACTTCTTTGACATCCCAATCTAATACCTCGGATGCTTTATCAAAAATTTGTCTACTTTCGGTATAATTTTCATATAAGTCCTTGCCCATCCCTGGATATTGTGCACCTTGCCCTGAAAATAAAAACGCAATTTTCATTTTTACCACCTACCTTTTTTGTATTTAATGTCTTAATTTAAAAACTAGTATACTCTAATTTGATTTTCAAAGTAATACTTAAAACTGTATTTTATCTGAGCCACTTACAATAAGCTCTTTTACTTCTGTAACGAGTTCTTCGATAATTTCTTTTGCTGTTTGCTCTTTTGTAATCATACCTGCGATTTGTCCTGACATGACCGCACCGTAGATGACATCACCTTCAATAACTGCTTTTTGAAGTGCGCCCTTACCTTTTTCATCAAGTTCTTCTGGTACTACACCACTTTTTTCTAACTGATCAAACTCACGTGTTAGTTTATTTCTGAGCCCTCTTACAGGATGTCCTGTACTTCTGCCCGTAACAACGGCATCAATATCACTTGCCTTAATGACACGATCTTTGTAGTTTTGGTGAACTTCACACTCTTTGGCAACTAAAAATCTTGTACCAACCTGAACACCTTGTGCGCCTAACATGAGTGCTGCTGCAAATCCTCTGCCATCACCAACGCCTCCAGCTGCTATAACAGGAATATCAACTGCATCCACAACTTGCGGTGTTAATACCATCGTTGTGAGTTCACCAATATGCCCTCCAGCTTCACATCCCTCAACAATCACTGCATCAGCGCCGCCTTTTGCCATGCGCTTAGCAATAGCCACTGAAGGTACAACTGGGATTACCTTAATACCATTTTGTTTCCACACATCCATATATTTCCCTGGGTTACCAGCTCCTGTTGTGACGATTTTGACACCTTCTTCAACAACAACCTGCGCCACTTCATCTGCATGTGGACTAAGAAGCATAATATTGACCCCAAATGGCTTATCTGTAAGTGCTTGACACTTACGAATCTCATTTCTAAGCCATTCTCCAGGTGCATTTCCTGCTGCTATAATCCCAAGTCCTCCCGCATCTGAAACAGCGGCGGCAATAGCATGGTTTGCAATCCATGCCATCCCCCCTTGAAAAATAGGATATTGAATGTGTAGCATTTCACAAATACTATTCATTCATATCACCCCTTGATTATGCTTGTCTTGCTTGGATGTAGTTTACTGCATCCCCAACAGTTTTGATTGTTTCCACATCTTCGTTTGAAATACTTACACCAAACTCATCTTCAAGAGCCATTACGATTTCAAAAAGGTCTAATGAATCTGCTTCTAAATCTTCTTTAAAACTTGCTGTTGCTACTACTTCACTTGCTTCTACACCTAATTTGTCTGCTACAATCTCTTGTAATTTTTCTAAAATCATTTTTAATACCTCCATTTAGTTGTTTGTTTTTTGAATTTATGCTAAAAGGCTTTGCCTATTAGTAACACATTTACCACTCAATGAGCATACTACCCCAAGTGAGTCCCCCACCAAAACCACATAAAATCACTTTATCACCTGGTTTTAGTTTTGCCTTAGCTTCTGCTAGAGCAATAGGAATACTTGCTGCGGAAGTATTGCCATATTGGTGCACATTTTTGTAAAATTTCTCAGAATCAGTCCCTAACTTCTTGGCTACACTATCCATGATACGTGCATTAGCTTGATGTAAAATCACACAAGCAATATCATCTAATGTATAAGGCGTATCTTCTAAAACTTTCATGATACTTATAGGAACTACAGTGGTTGCAAATTTATAAACTTCTCTTCCATCCATATACATATGCGGGTTGTCTACCTCTTGATGCGCTAAACAATTATTCAAAGGTTTGCCAGGTAATGTTAAAACCATTCCAAGATCCCCATTACTTCCACTATATGCTTTTAATATGTGATTTTCATGATGATAAGAAAAAATTGCTGCCCCTGCACCGTCTCCAAAGAGTACACAGGTGCTTCTATCTGTCCAATCTACAGTCTTACTTAGTACTTCTGCGCCTATCACCAAAACATGCTTACATGCTCCTGTCATAATCGCTTCTGTTGCTAGTCTTGCACCAAATACAAAACCACTGCATGCAGCACTTATATCAAACGCGGTTGCATTGACAGCGCCGATAGCACTTTGAACAATACATGCCGTACTAGGCATAACATAATTGGGAGAAATAGTCGCTACAATAATACGGTCAATGAGTGCTGGATCAATATCTGCATCCGCCAAAGCTTCTCTTGCCGCACTAATAGCTAAATCACTTGTTGTTTCACCGTTAGAAATACATCTACTTCCAATACCTGTTCGACTTCTAATCCATTCATCTGAAGTATCCATAAAGCGTGATAAGTCGTCGTTTGTGATCGTTGTTTTAGGCGTAGCTTTACCTACGCCAGTTATTTTAACTCCACTCACCTAATCAGTCCTTTCCCGATGTTTTGGACACACGGTATTTGGCTCTAAAGAAATCACTCACACGCTGAAGTGAATCTATGAGTACTTGATAATCATCATTTGCTAACTCATCTATCATATAGCGTACCATTTCTGCATGAAACGCCTCATGAATACGATGAGCCAATTTACCTTTATGAGAGAGTTCTATTTCAACAAATCTTCTATCATCTTTTGATCGGTTGCGTGTGACATACTCTTTTTTAACTAACCTATTAATAGAAGTTGTTAATGTCCCTACAGTAATGCCAAGCTGATCTGCTACATCTGTCATTGTTCTAGATGTCATACCAATTGCCTCTAAAACATGCATTTCTGTAATAGATAAGTCTTTGAATGCACTTTCTTGTAAGGCAGTTTTCTCTACTGTCAAAATCTCATTAAATAAGTCTACCAACAAGGCATTAACCACCTTAACTGTACTTTCCAAATAGTTCGCCTCCCTCTTATTTGTTGTTTAAAGAGTTTTTCACAAAACACTTTGTATATCAAAGTATTTTATAGGCTAAGTATAACTAACATTATTTTCTATGTCAAGCTATAGGTTCTGTTTAATTTACTATATCTTGGTAAAACTTTGAATATGGAGGTGTTTTCAATGATTAAATTTATTACAGATTCATCAGTTCCCATCCTCAAGAAAAAACTTACTTTGCTTTATGTGCTTAACGCTTTAGATATTGTCTTTACTTTTGCACTTGTTAAAACAGGCATGTTTTTTGAGGCCAATAAACTTATGGTCCCTATTATCGGTGAGCCTATATGGGGTATTTTACTCAAACTCGTACTCCCTGCAATGCTAATTATTTACGTTCTTCTTCAAATCGACAAACTCCCTAATCAGAACCTCAGATTATGTAATTTTTGTATTAATGTTGTTTTAGGGGTTTATGTCATTATTAATGTTTTGCATGTTTTTTATAGTATTTTTTACACTGTCTTTTCACTCACTACATCCTATTAAATAACTTCTTTGATTTTTTCCATTATCAACATTTTACTTTTGCCGGATTTTTTATTATGATAAGACTGTATGATTTGTTAGATTAACGGTAAAAGGAGAACATATATGAGCGTACTTACAGTCAAAAATGTGACACATGGATTCGGATCTCGTAGTATTTTAGAAGATGTTTCATTTAGACTTTTAAAAGGTGAACACGTTGCTCTTGTTGGAGCTAACGGAGAAGGGAAGTCAACTTTCCTTAATATTATTACCGGGAAACTTATGCCTGATGAGGGTAAAGTAGAGTGGTCTAACCGTGTAACAGTAGGTTACCTTGATCAGCACTCTGCACTCACACCTGGGACAACAATCAGGGACAACCTTCGTCTTGCTTTTGATAACTTATTTGCTCTTGAGCAAGAAATGCTTGGTGCTTACGATAAAATGGGTGAAGCAAGTGATGATGAAGTGACCAAACTTATGGAAGATGCTGCTGAAATACAAAACATATTAGATAGCAGTGGTTTTTATATTATCGACTCAAAAATCGATGAAGTAGCACAAGGTCTTGGTCTTGCCGATATCGGATTAGACAAAAAAGTAGATGAACTTAGTGGTGGGCAACGTACTAAAGTCCTCTTAACAAAACTTCTACTTCAAAATCCATCTATTCTTATTCTAGATGAGCCTACTAACTACTTAGATGTCAATCATATCGAATGGTTAAAACGTTACCTTCAAAACTATGAAAATGCTTTTATGCTTGTATCTCATGATGTGCCATTCATCAATGAGGTATGTAACCTTATTTATCATGTCGAAAACTGCGAATTAACACGCTATGTTGGAAACTATGATGATTTCGTAAGGTTATATGAGCTTAAAAAACGTCAACACGAAAAAGCCTATGAAAAACAACAAAAAGAAATTGACCGTCTTGAAGACTTTATCGCCCGCAACAAGGCACGTGTAGCAACAACTGGTATGGCAAAAAGCCGTATGAAACAATTAGACAAAATGGATATTATCGAAAAAGTTCAAGAAAAGCCAAAACCAATCTTTAATTTCAAGTTTTCAAAAGCACCTAGCCGCTTCTTAATAGAAGCTACTGACCTCATTATTGGTTATGATGAACCACTTACTAAACCCCTTAATTTCCAAATAGAGCGTGGCAAAAAAATTGCTATCTGTGGGGTAAATGGTCTTGGTAAATCAACACTCCTCAAAACATTACTTGGTATATTAAAACCTATTTCAGGTTCTGTTGAGTTTGGTGAAAATGTTCATTACGGTTATTTTGCTCAAGAAGACTCACGTGACAATAATACCACCGCACTCGATGAGATGTGGAATGCATTCCCTGCTCTTACAAACCACGAAGTGCGTTCAGAACTTGCTAAATGTGGTTTAACAACAGAGCATATTACAAGTCCTATGAAAGTTCTCTCTGGGGGAGAAAATGCCAAAGTACGTCTTTGCAAAATTCTCCATGAAGAACTTAACCTTCTTATTCTAGATGAGCCTACTAACCATTTAGACGTAGAAGCTAAGGATGAACTCGAAAAAGCTCTTCGTGAGTTTAAAGGTACAGTTGTAATCGTATGCCATGAGCCATACTTCTACGAAAGTTTCATTACAGACGTTTGGAACGTTGAAGACTGGACAACAAAAGT
>JBOFEH010000138.1:0-19873 GCA_051647765.1 Cellulosilyticaceae bacterium
AATTCAAAAGACAGTCTTTCTGTAAGTCCATCCAGGAGATGAGTATGCACGTGAAAAAGAGAACCAACAAGGGAAAACAGAGTGTTGGTACGTAATGGAAGCAGAAGAAGGTGCTGCACTTGTTATGGGAACTAAACCATGTGACAAAGAGACTTTTAGAGCAGCGGCAGAAAATGGGACATTAGATGCACACCTTAACACAATTCCAGTTAAAAAAGGTGACTTCTTCTATATTCCAAGTGGCTTAATTCATGCGATTGGACCAGGTGTGATTATTGCAGAGATCCAACAAAGTAGTGATATTACTTACCGTGTATATGACTACAATAGAGGAAGAGAAATGCACCTTGATCAAGCCATGGACGTTTCAGACTTTACACTTCAGCCAGAAATGGCAATCAGTGACACACTTCTTTGCAAAGGTGAATACTTTACAGTAGAGAAAGTTGTTGTAGAAGGTGAAGTTGCAGATACAAGTGATGTAGAGAGATTCTTTATTTACACTTGCGTAGATGGAGAAGGTACGATTGCATTTGGTAATAAGGAGCTTAAAGTAAACTTAGGGGATAGTATCATGATCCCTGCAACATTAGGTGATTACACACTTAAAGGACAAATGACAGTATTAAAAAGTTATGTATCGTAGATAGGAGAAGATAAAATGGCGAGTTTAGACATCAAGGTTGGCATTTCTGCCAGACATTTGCACATTAGCAAAGAGCATTTAGAAGTACTATTTGGAGAGGGTGCTGAGCTTCACCCAATCAAAACACTTATGGGCGGCCAGTATGCTGCTGATGAAAAAGTAACAGTTGTAGGGAACAATGGAAGACAGTTAGAGAATGTACGTATTCTAGGACCACTTCGCGCTGAGACACAAATTGAGGTCTCTAAAACAGACGCTATGTTCCTCAAAGTGGCAGCGCCTCTAAGAGATTCAGGTGATATTAAAGGATCAGCAGCAGTGACACTGATTGGGCCAAAAGGTCAAGTGGAACTGACTGAAGGATGTATTGCACCTAAAAGACATATTCATATGTCGCCAGCAGATGCAGAGGCGTTTGGCGTACAAGATGGTGATATGATGACGGTTACTTTTGAAGGAGAGCGTAAAGGGACACTTCATAATATACTTGTAAGAGTTCATCCAACATTTACATTAGAGATGCATATTGATACAGATGAGGCGAATGCCTTAGATATTCAGCCAAACTGCATCATTCAATACGAGAAATAAAAAAGAGGCCTATGGCCTCTTTTTTAATACAGTTGTTTAATGAAATAACCGTTTTCTTCAAACGTTGTTTTAATTTTTTGGATATGCTCATAACCATTTGTCTCAACTGTGACTTCAAGAAGTACGTTTTTGAAACGATTACGTGCTTTGAATTGATTGTGTTCAAGGTTAACCACATTGGCTCCAATATGGCTAAGAATACCAGAAATCTCAAGGAGTTGACCTGGTGTATTTGGAAGCTCTACAGAGAAGCAGAAGAGGCGTCCACGTGATACAAGTCCACTTCTGATGAGAGAAGAGATTGTCAGCATATCGATATTACCACCGCTGATAATACAAACCACTTTTTTGTCTGTAAAATCTAATTTTTTGAGGGCAGCAATAGAAGCAGCACCAGAAGTTTCTGCCATAAGCTTGTGTTTTTCTGTAAGCATTAATAAGCTATCTACAATAGTATTGTCTTTGACAGTTACAATATCATCTACATAGTCCTTGATAATGGAGAAGGCTAAGTCTCCAGGGCTTTTTACAGCAATTCCTTCTGCGATGGTGTCTACAGAATCAAGATTTGTGAGCTTGCCGCATTTAAAACTACGTTCCATAGCATTAGCGCCTTCAGACTGAACGCCAATGATTTTGATGTTTGGGTTGATGGTCTTGGCATAGCGAGCAACGCCACTAATAAGACCGCCACCGCCAATCGGGCAAACAATCACATCTGTATCTGGAAGCTCATCTAGAATTTCAAGACCTACAGTACCTTGGCCAAGCATAATATCTTCATCATTGAATGGATGGATAAATGTCGCACCCTGTTCTGATTCAATACGTTTAGCTTCTTTGTAGGCATCGTCATAAACTTTACCGTTAAGAACCACATTGCCGCCAAAGTCTTTTGTAGACTGAACTTTCAGGTAAGGTGTGCTTTCAGGCATAACAATTGTTGATTTGACATCTGTTAAGCTAGCAGCATAGGCAACACCTTGTGCATGATTACCAGCTGATGAACACACAACACCATTTTCTTTTTCCGCAGGGGATAAGCCTCTGATTTTATTAAGGGCCCCTCTGATTTTATAAGCGCCTGTTACTTGTAAGTTTTCACATTTGAGATAAACTTTGTTGTTACTTAGTGAAGAAAAAATTGGACTATAGAGAAGAGGGGTTTTGATAACAACATCACTAATATTATCACTGACCACTCGTGTTTGCTCTGCATAATTCATGATAACACCTCGATTAATTAAAATACGGTTGGCATGGACCCCATGCCACTATTGTTCTATTATAATGCAAAGTTTGTAGATGTACAAATAAAAAACTAAAATATGTAAGAAAAACCGATTGATGCGTCTAAAATTTAGAATCTATTTGACAAATAGGTTTCTGTAGTGTAACTTTGTATTAGTTGACTAATACAATTATATTGTCATAATAATAAAATTAGGCAATAAACAAAAAAAATACATTTTAAAATGGTATAATGGATACGATTTTCATAAGTGTAGGAGGAGGATTATATGAATCGTAAAAAGAAAATGATGATAGGTGTTGGCATACTCGTAATAGGTGGGTTTGCAGTGAGTGGGGTATTAGGTACTAATCAATCTAAAGCAAGTGTGCAGCAGATCGTAGGACCAAAAGGTGGAAAGCTGGTCAAGGTTGGTACGGCTGATCAGGTAGATATCCAATCAAAAGTAGCGGCATCAGGTGTTTTAGAGGCACAAGATGAAGAAATTACATATGCAGAAGGCAATCAAAAAATCGAAGTAGTCCATAAAAAAGTTGGAGATAGCGTGAAAAAAGGTGATGTTATCATTACTTTTGAACAAGAGACGTCGGATAAGCTAGAAAGAGAGCTTGAAAAACTCAACTTACAACTTCAGACAGCGACGCTGAGCCTTAATCAGCTTCAAACAGCATCTAAAGGTGATGTTTTAGCAGCACAGACAAATGTGGCAACCATAGAGAAGGGGTTACAAGATCTTGTAGATAATATTGCTCAGAATCAAAGAAGTATAGAGACAATGCAAAAAGATTTAGACACAGCCAAAACGGACTATACAGTAACGAAAGAGCTTTATGATAATGGCTTAGCTTCTGAAAAAGAATTAACAACAGCCAAACAACAAGTGACCAATTTAGAAGATAAATCGGTTCAGTTGAAAGATGCTGTTAAGTCTTTGGAAACTGAAAAAGCAAATATGGCGCTTAAACAAGAAAGTGCGGTTTATAGCTTGAATGTGTTATTGAATGAGGTACAAGATAGTACTAAGAGTACTACAATTGCCATGAAACAAAATGATATCAAGGCACTTGAACTTCAAAAACAAAGCTTACTAGAGGATTTGGCAAAAAATAAGGATACGGTAGTCGCACCAATAGATGGTGTTATTACAGAGCTTAACTTTGAAACAGGTCAGATGGTAGCAGCGGGAGCAGCTCTATTTAAGGTAATTGATCCTAATGCATTATTGGTCAATTGCGAGGTTTCTCCTTATTATGCAACACAACTTCAACAGGGATTAAAGGCTACTGTCAAATACAATGGTTCAACAGTCGTAGAAATTCCAGGTGCTATCAGTCGTATTGCTCCTGTAGCCGCTGTTAAAAATTCAGGAACAACACAAACAACAACGCTTCCAGTAGAGGTTTCTATTAATGGCGATTTGAAGGGACTTAAACCAGGATTGGTTGTAGATGTTAAGATTGTCACAGATGATGTCAAAGGAATTGTCGCTGTTCCATTATTAGCAACAATGGAGGATAAAGATGGTGAGGCGTACTTGTTCATTGTAAAAGAGGATTATACACTTGAAAAACGCCATGTAAAACAAGGTGCTTCTAATAATACATACGTTGAGGTAAGTGGTGTAAGCGTTGGAGAAAAGGTTGTAACCAATCCTACAGAAGCATTAGATAACGGAACGCTTGTGAATTATATGAATCCTGTGACTGAGGATGGTGTGAGCAAGTGATAAAAATTGAGCAAATGAATAAAGTATATAGGAATGGAAAACTTCAGCTCCAAGCGTTATTTGATGTGGATTTAGAGGTCAAAAAAGGAGAGTTTGTTTCTATTATGGGTGCCTCTGGCTCAGGTAAAACAACATTCCTTTCCATATTAGGCTGCCTTGATAATTCTTCAGAGGGGACTTATATATTAGATGGGGTGAGGGTGTCAGAGCTTAAAGACTCACAGTATGCTAAGATTCGTAATGAGAAAATTGGTTTTGTCTTTCAAGCGTTTAATCTATTGGCGAAGCTTACGATACTAGAGAATGTAGAAGTCCCTATGATGTATGCAGGCGTTAAGCCTAAAGAAAGAAAAGAACGTGCTTTTGCTGCATTAGATAGAGTAGGCCTTGGAGACCGTATCAAACATAAGCCAAATGAGATTTCAGGGGGACAAAAGCAAAGGGTTGCCATTGCGAGAGCCTTGGTAAATAATCCTGCTATTTTGCTAGCAGATGAACCTACAGGAAACTTAGATAGTAAGTCAAGTATAGAGATTATGCGTATTTTTCAAGAGCTTAATGACGAAGGTGCAACCATTATTATGGTTACCCATGAACCAGAGATAGCAGAGTTTACGAAGCGAAAAGTTGTGTTTAGAGATGGTAAAATTGTAGAAGATCAGCCCATCGCACAAAAACGTATTGAGTAGGAGGTGGGCAAATGAATTTGAAAGAATGTATTAAGAGTGCCGTGGCACAATTACTAAGTAATAAGATGAGAACACTCCTAACAATGCTAGGAATGTTTATTGGGATTGGTGCCGTTATTATGGTATTATCTGTGGGTCAAGGCGTTAAGACCATGATGCTAGGGACCTTTGAGGATGTTGGTAAAGGCACCGTGCAGATACGTGCCAAAAATTATTCTATGGAATATATGCTCACACAAGAGGATTTGGATGCTATATCAGAGATGCCTGAGGTGAGAGAGGCTATTTTCATGGATACAGGATATAATACAGTTCTACAAGACTACAAAAAAGAAGAGAAATATGGGGTTGTGGCGGGTATTCCCTATAACTTCGATATGGTTCAAGCACTGAATATTGTAGAGGGGCGTAACTTTACAAAACGTGAAGACCTAGGCAAGGCAAAAGTGGTTATTGTGTCAGAGACTTATGCCAAAGCGATTTTGGGTAGTGATGATAAGAAGTCAGTTATTGGCAGGACAGTAGAACTCAAAATTAAAGGACAGACGCAAGAGTTTGAAATCGTAGGATTAGTAGAAGCGATGACTTTCCCAGGAATGCCAGAGGAAATGATGCCGCTCATATTCTACATTCCATTTGGAACAATGGACCAGATTTTGAATTTTGGTGATTTTAGAAGTTATGAAGGGGCGTTTATGGTAGAAGAGGGGTATGATCCTAACGAGATTGCCTATCAAGTGGGGAGACTCTTGGACAAACGCCACAAAACAGAGAATGGCTACCAAGTGAGTTCGGCCATGAGTATGATTAGCCAAATGGATAGTGTGATGAGTATTGTAACAGGCTTTATTAGCTTTGTTGCTGCCATATCACTACTTGTTGGTGGTATAGGGATTATGAATATCATGCTTGTAACAGTTAAAGAACGTACAAGGGAAATTGGTGTACGCAAGGCGCTAGGTGCTACCAACAGAGAAATCTTAAGGCAGTTCCTAATAGAAGCGATTATCCTCACAGTATTTGGTGGTATGATTGGTCTTATTTTAGGATATTTAGGTGGTGCAGGAATTGGAAGTGCCTTTGGCTTAGATGTGACACTAACTTGGGGTATGGTTATCTTTGCAGTAGGAACCTCTAGTGCCATTGGAATTATATTTGGGGTTTATCCAGCAAAACAAGCATCGAAACTAGAGCCAGTAGAAGCATTACGTTATGAATAGGAGGGGTCGTATGAATAAAAGAGGTTTAGCGGTTTTATTAACAGCAGTTATCGGTGTCACACAAGGAAATATTGTATGGGCAAAAGAAGAGATCGTCGCTAAGCAAGAAGCGAAAGTATTAACTTATGCAGAAGCCATTAAAAAAGCAAAAGATCATAGTATAGAGCTAAGAATGAATGCAAGAGAATATGATTTGAATAAAGAAAAAGTAGATTTTGCATTTGATTCAGGGATTTATGAATCATGGGTCATGACAGACTCTAACTTGAGCTACACACACAAACAAAAGAGTATTTTAGAAGAACAGATTACAATGAGTGTGGAGCAAGTCTTTGAAACAATTCATTCTCAAGAGCTAATGAGAGATGTGCTTGTGGAGCAACAACGTGTTCAGGAAAAGTTAGTCCAAAAAGCTGAAATAGGCTTCCAAAATGGCCGACAAAGTACGCTGGACGTTGATAAAGTAAAAATGGATCTTGTCAAAACGCAACAAGACATTGAGCAGAATAAAAAAGAAACACAGTTAGAATACACAAAGTTATCCACTATGGTTGGAATGAATGTATCAGGATATGCATTAGAGGTGGTCCCAAAAGAATACGTACCTTTCCATACCAAGCTCACATTAGATCAATTTGCAAGTAGTAATGCTAAAGAGCATATTGCAGTATGGCGTGCCGCAGAGCAAGTCAAAATTGCTAATTTACCAATCTATACGGATGACTATATGAAACTAATAGATCAATTAGAAAATCGTAAGAAAGCAAAAGATCAGCAGGAACTTACAGAAAAACAACTAGAAGAACGTATTAGAAAACTCTATATAGATAACGAAAAAATCCAATCAGACTATGAACTGCTTTGTAGTCAGATAACCCTTCAAGAAAAACAGTTACAGGCAAGCAAAATTTATTTTGAGAATGGCAGATTATCAGAGCTTGAGTATACACAACAGTTATTAAATTATGAGCAAAATAAGCTCAAAGCGGAACAACTACTTAATGCACAAATTGCTAATGTTAAGTTGCTCAAGAAGCCGTATTTGATATCAACAATAGGATAAATAGAAAAGAAAACACCTTAAAGGGGAGTATCGTGAATAGATACTCCTTTTTGCATATAAACTATGTCAAAAGAAGATAATTGTTTTAAAAAAATGTTGACAAGTTTAAAAAAATGGATATGATTATAAATATAGTAGTTCTAATTAAGACTACTAAAAATGAACTAGTAGTCAACTGAGAGGAGTTGTGAGGTATGAGTCAAATTAGAATAGGTATTGTTGGGTATGGTAATATTGGTAGAGGTGTAGAATCAGCCATTAAACAAAATCCAGATATGAAACTTTGTGGGGTATTTACAAGAAGAGCACCAGGAACGCTTGAAATCAATACACCAGAAGTACCAGTACTTCATATGGATCAATTAGAGTCTTATAAAGATCAAATAGATGTGGTTATCTTATGTGGTGGGTCAGCAACAGATCTTCCAGTACAAGGACCAGAAATTGCAAGCTTATTTAATACAGTAGATAGTTTTGATACACATGCACGTATTCCAGAGTATTTTGCTAATGTTGATGAAGCGGCAAAATCAGCTGGTAAAGTAGGAATGATTTCTATTGGATGGGATCCAGGTTTATTCTCAATGATACGTATGATGGCAGGCGCTATCTTGCCAGAAGGGGAAGATTATACATTCTGGGGCAAAGGTGTAAGTCAAGGGCATTCAGATGCTATTCGCCGTGTTGAAGGGGTTAAAAATGGTATTCAATATACGATTCCAGTAGATGAAGCAGTTGAAAGTGTCAGAAGAGGTGAAAATCCAGTACTGACAACAAGAGAAAAACATCTTAGAGAGTGTTTTGTTGTAGCTGAAGAAGGTGCAGACCTTGCTGCAATCGAACAAACCATCAAAGCTATGCCAAACTACTTTGCTGATTATGATACAACAGTTCATTTTATCAGTGAAGAAGAGCTTAAACGTGACCATTCTAAAATGCCTCATGGTGGTTTTGTATTTAGAACAGCTCAAACAGGAGAAGGTAACAAACAACTTATTGAGTTTTCATTAAAATTAGATAGTAATGCAGAGTTTACAGCAAGTGCGTTAGTAGCCTATGCAAGAGCTGCTTACCGTATGAACCAAGAAGGTATAACAGGTGCAAAAACAGCATTTGATGTACCACTTGCTTACCTTTCACCAAAAACACATGCAGAATTAATCAAAGAATTATTATAAATATTAAAAGTGCGATTTCGAGTAGAAATCGCACTTTTTAGCATTTATAATAAAAAAGATAAGGTTTGTTTAAAATTTGTTTAAAAACATAACATAAAATAAAAAGATAGAACAGAAGAGAGAGGAGTGGGGCGTTGAGGTTAGCAAAAAGAGAACTTGTGATGGTAGGTATTCTAAGTGGTATGTGTTTAGCTACAGTGATGTTATTTCGCTTAACGAAAATTCCAACACCTCAAGAAACCACAAATTCAGGGAATGTGAGGCAGCCAGTTGTGCCTAAAAATTTGACCAAATACAAAGAAGAGATGGTCTATAGCTATGTAGAACAGAAAATAGAGTATCAGTCTATAAAGGGCATCACTCTATTAGATAAGAGCAGAGGAAAAATAGAAACAGATGGATGTGGACGATATTATACCGAAATGGATGTGGTGGGAATCAATAGTCAGTTAGAGGTGGCTATTTATACGTATTGTGTGGTGATTCAAGAAAATAAAGAAGGTGAGTTTTATATTATGCCTTATGGATTTGAAGTGATTAGGGCAGATATGGAGTCACTCAAAAAAGATATCATCACAAGTACAATGAAGGTGGCAAATGATTGGGGTGTTAGTATAAGTACACCAGATGATATGGATTTTGAAAAGACTTTTTCTATACAAAAAATAAACAGGCTTATTGTAGAATTTTTGGAGAGCTATGCAAATGCATTGGAAATCAAAGATTTTGAACAAATTTCAGCGTATTTTAAGGCAGATACGCCTTATTTCTATAAGCAAAGAAGAGAATTTAATCAATTGATTCAGTCAGCTTATTATTGTGATATCAGAGGGTTACAGATTTTAAATATTGCAATAGATACACAGAAGGGTTGTTTTGAGGTAACGATTAAAGGTGACCTGTACCTTTATTTAGAGGAAGCAATCGTTAAGCAAACCTTGTGGAAAGCGTACCAAGTTGTATTGGAAAATGAGGAACTTAGGATTATTGGAGAACGCTTGGGAAGATAAGGATTTAATATAATCGTAATAAATAAGAAATAAAAAGTGACTAGATTATCCTTGACATTTTAGGTATTATAGTATAGGAATAAAAGGCACAAGGAAAGGAGGCACGCATGAAAACAAAAATGAGAGTTTTCCTTGTGATGACAATAATGGCTGTGTTTTGTGTGATAAGTCTTTTTTTAGGAAAACAAAAAGTAATGAATCATACAGTGGTAGTTCCTCCTAAAGAGCCTTTACCAATCAAGCCTGAAATCCTAATGGATACTTACTTTCCTATTCACAAGGATACCCTATGGACTTATGAGTCTCCAAAGGGAGATACTCAAATTTCAGTAGATTTTTTGAAAGAGCAAGTTTTTCAGCTCCGTATTAAACAGGGAGACGAAACATGGGTTAAAGTATTTGTTGAAGAAGAAGATACCCTTTATGAAGTAGCAACAGTTGCGGATGCTTTTGCTAAGATAGATTACACATGGCTTCGCCAGTATAAGGAAATTGTTTTGAAGTTTCCACTCGAAATAGGGGATCAGTGGATTGTAGGGGATGGGTCTATTAAAGAAATACTAGCGGTTACAGAGCCTATTGAAACAGCACTAGGCCAGACTCGTGCAATGGTACTCCAAGTGATGAGTGAGGATACAAGTTATCTTGTTTATTTTGGGGAACGATTGGGCATTGTCAAAATAATAGTTAATGGACTAGATGATCAGTATGCCATAACTTTAAGGGATATACAGCTTAACACAAGGATTGAAGAAGAGATTGAAGTGTATAGTGTCAATAAAGAAACTATGCAAATAGAGATGCACAAACAAATCGTACCAATTATGACCAATGAAGAGACGATGCATTTTATGACAGATGTCCTTAAGAAAACGACGGATGAGAGTTATTTGCCTGCATTACCAGCCAATGTGATGATTACTACCATTTATCAAGATCAACAAACGAAGAAAGTTCATGTTGTCCTAAACGAAGAGGCGTTACAAAAGGGATATGATTCTTCAGAGGAAGCATTAGCTACCCAGTGTCTTGTGAATACCATAGCAACTTATTATAGAGTAGGGGACGTGGGGCTTACTGTAGAAGGAAGTCCTTATTATACTTGGATTCAAAAGCAATAGTTTATAAACTATTGCTTTTTTTGTTAAAAGCTAACAAATTAAAACAAATATGGTATAATAATCGAAAGTGGCATGTTTAAAAGCTTTTGGGCATACTATTGTTTTCGGGGGGATGCTTATGATGCAAATCTGTAAACACAAGATGATAATAGGATTGATAGGAATATGGTGGATGCTGTTCCCTATTCTGACGTATGGAAATAGTTTTATAAGCCAAAAAGGTGTGGTTGGAAATAAGTATGAAGTGAATTATCAAGGGACACGTGCGGTGCTGTCGCGAGATGGTGCTGAGGCTGTTCCAGTAGCAAATCATACAGTGATTACAAAACCAGGAACATATTATTTGAACGTATGGAATCAAAATAACATACAGGAGATGAGTTGTTTTACTATAGCGCCTGGGAGAGGCAAAAGTACTTATGTTATTAAGAAACAAGAAGATTTAGAAGAGGCGTTTAAGGAAATACTTGAGAATTATAAAACAGAGGTATGGATTCAGCTGGAGTATGGGAAGATGACACCTGATCAACTGAACCAGCTCTTTTCTGATAGTATACAAAGTGTCCTTGTGAAGTATCCCATGATTACTTATGAAGGGTATCGGATGTATACAGCAGGAGGGTACAAACCACAGGTGCAAATGACCCTTTCTTATCCTGCATCAACGCAGACACTCAAACAGTACGAGGCGCTTGCCAAACAGTCTATGTACCAAATGATTGAGAATACCCTAACACCAGATTTGACGGACTATGAAAAAGAATGGAAACTTTATGATAGACTTGTGAACCGTACCACTTATTCTAAGGATGTGGTAAATGGTGTTGCCCCGCCGCTTACGCATACTGTGCAAGGTACAGTGGTGAAACAAGTGGGTGTATGTGATGGGTATGCCAAGACAATGATGTACTTACTGAATGCAGTAGGGGTACCAACCAAGTTTGTGGTTGGAGAAGCAAGAGACGCCAGTGGTTATATTCAGGGTCATGCATGGAATCTAGTCAAGATACAAGGACAGTACTATCATGTAGATGCCACATGGGGCGATATTGATACAGAGCAAATAGGGACTTTTTATGGCTATTTTAATGAGACAGATCAGTACATGGCTAAGACTCATACATGGGAAGCAGCTAAGTATCCCAAAGCTGTGGCTACCCAATACTCTATGGTCTATATGCCAATGCCTTTGCCAGGTGTTTATCATGCAGACAGTCAAAAAACATGGAACCAGACTTTGGTTCAGATTAAACAAGAAGGTCTCCGTGAAGGAACGATTATATTGTCTGGGACACAACTTATGAGTCAGAACACGAATCGCTTATTGGATGACTTGGTAGGGATATTAAAGCGGCCCATAGGCTATCGTGAAGAGAACAAATATCAAGCAAAAATCATTACCTATCGTATTACCAATTAAAGGAGTGCCCTTAGAGGGCATTCCTTTAATTGGTTTAGTTCATCCAATTGCCGACTGTATGGCAAAATGGGCATGCAACAGAAGAAGCAGACCGCGTACATACATTGAGTAGTGCTGTCGGTGAGTGATGACTATAAGCATACTCAGAAGATGGGTCTGTCATATGGGCAATGAGTTCTGGGCCAGTCATATCATAGCCACATTGATTACAGTGCATAGATTGATACATAAAAATCACCTCACAAAAAATAAATTAAGATTAGTATGTGAAGACAACATCCAAAATATACAGAGCATCCTATATTTGGCAGTATAGATATCATTTTTTTCCACATCCTAGAGCTATAGAACAAAATAGGAGATGATATAAAATGAAACAATCTCATATCAAATGGATGAGTGTGATGTTACTGTGTGTATTATATGCAAACCCTATCTTAGCATGTAATACAACCCCTAGAGCCAATACCAGTACCACATCAGCTTGCGTCAAACAACCTTTTGTTATTGATAATTTCAAGATTATCCAAGCAGCGCTTGAAAAATTGGGTGTAACACCAACAGAGTTGCAACAAATGATTAAAGAAGGTAAAAAGCTAGGAGAGGTGTTGGAAGTTAAACATATCCCAGATGCCAAGTTTAAAAAAGTGCTGATTAAGGAATACCATACGGTGATTAAAAAAGGCTTATCAGAAGGGCAGATTAGCAAAGAAGAGGCCAATATGCTTAACTATGCTGTCAAACAAAAGGTAAAAAATTGGTCCAGTAAATAAATAGTTGACTTTTTTGAAAAATATGAGTAGGATAGGTAAGAGTGTACTCTATGAAACCACTTTAAACAAGTTTGTTTAAAGTGGTTTTTGTATATTCCGGATAATAGGAGGTATAATAATGAACCAAAAAGTAACATTAAGGCAATGGCTAAGAGAGTTTAAACAAGATCAAGTATTTATGAAGACGTTGATGGCAATTGCAGTGCCGATTATGGTACAAAACTTGATTAGTTCTTCACTTAATATGATAGATACGCTGATGATTGGACAAGTAGGGCAGGTTGAGATTGCAGCCGTAGGGCTTGCTAATCAGTTATTTCTACTGATTATGCTAGGATTAACAGGGATTTGTGCAGGGACAGGTATTTTTATCTCTCAATATTGGGGTAAGAAGGATCTTTTACAGATTAAGAAATTCCTAGGATTTTCACTTATAATTGGAGTTACATATGCACTTTTGATTACATTTTTGGTGCAAAGCTTCCCTAAGCAAATTATTGGTTGGTTCAACAAAGAATCAAATGTTGTGGGACTCGGATGCGATTATTTAGTGATCGTGTCGATTAGTTATGTATTTACGGCCATTACATTTGCATACAGTTATGCCCTTAGAAGTATCGAGCGGACTAAGATACCTATGATAGTGAGTGCCATTGCGGTACTGGTTAATGTCATTGGGAATGCTATTTTTATATTCGGAGTAGGTCCAGTACCTGCTATGGGTGTAAAAGGTGCAGCCCTTGCGACGGTCATTGCGCGTATAGTAGAGGCAGTTTCTATTGTGGCTATTGTTTACCTGCGTAAGACACCACTAGCAGCCAATCTTAGGGAAATTTTTGTAATCCCAAAACACGTGATGTTAAGCTGTATTACACCAATACTTGCTATTACAGGAAATGAGCTCTGTTGGGGATTAGGAACAATTATTTATACTAAAGCATACGGGCATATTGGATCAGATGCTTTGGCGAGTATCCAAATCGTGAATACGATTACTAATTTCTTCTTAGTTGCTATATTTGCAATGGCAGCCGCTTCTTTTACGATTGTAGGGAATACTATAGGTGCGGGAGAGGAAGAACGTGCCATATTATATGCTAAGCGTATTGCATTTTTGTGTATTGCAGGAGGAATATTGCTTAGTGTGATCTTGATTTTTGCGGCGCCGCTGGTTGTAACATTTTTCAATGTATCAGAAGGGGTCGGGCAAATGACGGTAAATCTGCTCATTATTAACAGTGTGATTTTGGTCATTCGTATCTACAATATTCTGATGATTGTTGGTATTTTTAGAGGTGGTGGAGATACCAAATATTCCTTGTATGTAGAGGCAGGGACTATGTGGGGGATAGGGGTTCCTTTATCACTCATTGGTGTGTATGTATTTAACCTCAGACTTGAATTTGTGGTATCCTTACTGATGATTGAAGAGATTGTGAAATGTATGTTATGTATCATACGTTTTAAATCCCATAAGTGGATTCATAATGTTGTAAATTAAAGACCTTTTTGTCCTCTTTAGGGCAAAGAGGTTTTTTCTTTTTTACAATGCATATTGACAACAATTTAACAAAGTTTTATACTAAAATCAGAAAACAATCATAGGGGTGAAGGTATGGAGGTTAAAGTTTGTGTTGGGAGTGCTTGTTATGTGAAAGGATCTCATGAGGTCATTAGTCAAATTGAAAAATTAATTGAGACGTATCATTTAGGTCAAAGTGTTGTGCTGAAGGCGGCTTTTTGTCTGGGACATTGTACGGAAGCTGTCTCAGTAGAGGTTGAGGGGACTGTTTATAGTGTTGAGAAAGATGAGGTGAATCAGTTCTTTAAAGAACATGTATTAGGGAGGGTGCGAACATGCAAGTGATGAATTTTTCAAGTACAAACTGTAAAAACTGCTACAAGTGTGTCAGAACATGTGCGGTGAAGGCTATAGAGGTTAAGAATGATAGAGCGCATATTGTGGCAGAGCGTTGTGTGGCGTGTGGCCATTGTTTGGTGGTTTGTCCGCAAAATGCTAGAGATGTCAAATCGAATTTGCAAAACGTTAAAGAAGCCTTGAAGCAAGGGAGAGAAGTGGTTGTGTCACTAGCTCCTTCTTATCATGGCTACTATGAAGAGAGTGAGAAATTTGTAGCAGCTCTCAAGAAACTGGGAGTATCAAGGGTAGAAGAGACTTCTATTGGTGCAGAGATGGTATCTTGTGCTTATGAGACGTATATCGCAGACACCAATTATACAGAAATGATTACAACATGCTGCCCGTCTACAGTGAGACTGATTGAGCGGTATTATTCTGATTTGATTCCCCATATGATCCCAATTGTTTCTCCGATGATTGCTCATGGGCGTTTTATTAAATTAGAAAGACCCCAAGCCTATGTTGTATTTATAGGACCATGTATTTCTAAGATTTGTGAATCCTTAAGCGAAGAACATCAAGAAGAGATTGATGCAGTGGTGACATTTGACGAGATGACAGCTTATTTGGAGGAGTGTGGGATTCAATATAAAACACTGGATCCAGTGCCTGTAGATGGAGAAGGTACTTTGAGAGGGCATAGGTATCCTGTGGTTGGAGGGGTACTCAATGGTATTCGCCAAACCATAGAGGATAAGGGGTTAGAGGTACTGCGTGTTCATGGTATGGAAAATAGCAAAGAAGTGCTCAGCGCACTCCAAAAAGGCGAACTCAAAAATGTGTGTATTGAAATTAATAGCTGCAATGAAAGTTGTATCGCAGGACCAGGAGGGATTAATCAAGAGGGGAATGTGTTTACGAGAATGCAGGGAATCCAAAAATTGATTAAGGAGACCAAAAATAACCCCATTGAGGATACACTAGCACCTCTTCCAGAAGTTTGTTTAGATAAGCATTTTCATAATAAGCAGGTTATGATTCATACAGCATCTGAAGAAGAAATTGTAGGGGTCCTACATAGTATAGGTAAATACGAAAAGAAGGATGAACTAAACTGTGGGGCGTGTGGTTATGAGACTTGTAGGGCAAAAGCTGTTGCTGTCATTAATGGGATGTCCCAAATAGATATGTGTCTGCCTTATACACGTAGTATTGCAGAAAGACTCAGCAATGAAATCTTTTATAATTCACCCAATAGTATTTTGATTCTAGATGCCAAGCTTAATGTGATCGATATGAATCCAAAAGCTGAAGACGTATTTGGGTATCAATCCACGCTGATGAAAGGTAAAAAAGTGGGTATTATGATGGATAGCTCAGCCTTTGAACAGGTTGCAACATCCAAGACATCAGCGAGCAAAGAAAAAATAGAATTACCTCAGTATGGGCTTGTCGTCTATAGAGATATTATCTACCTAGAAAAACAAAAAGCACTTTTGGTGATTTTTGCAGATGTGACTTATGAGGAAGAGCGTAAAAAAGAACTGGCCGCATTAAAAGTTAATACACTGGATGTGACGCAGTCTATTATTGATAAACAAATGAGAGTTGCTCAGGAGATTGCTAGCTTGTTAGGGGAGACAACAGCTGAGACAAAAGTGGCTATTATGAAGCTCAGAAAAGTGCTGCAAGAGGAGGAATATTAAATGTATGCCATTGATATTGCACATTGTAGTGTGAATAAGTACGGAGAGGAGCTTTGCGGAGACCATGTAGAGATTGCCCATACTGAAGAAGGCATGATTGTGGTTTTATCTGATGGATTAGGAAGTGGTGTGAAGGCCAATATATTGGCGACATTAACGTCTAAGATTGCACTGACAATGCTCAAGGAAGGTGCAAGTATAGAAGAAACGATTATGACTATTGCCCATACACTCCCAGAATGTCAGGTGAGAAAACTTGCCTATTCAACCTTTACCATACTTAAAGTGAGCCAAAACGGAGATGTTTATATGGTGGAGTACGATAATCCGCCAGTGTTTTATTATAGACATGGCAAACCACTCCCTTTGCACAAAACGCAAAAAGAAGTCAACGGCAAGTTGATTTATGAGAGTAATTTCAGAATGCGTGTGGGAGATACCCTGACCATTGTCAGTGATGGGGTGGTTCATGCAGGGGTAGGTAAGACACTTAATCTTGGTTGGCAATGGGAACATATCGATGGGTACTTGCAAGATTTGGTACGTGTGGAGAAACGTGCTGATCCGATTTCAAGACATTTGTTAGGTGTCTGTGAGAGTTTGTATGATTATATGCCAGGGGATGATACCACTGTACTCACAGTGAAGCTTCAAGAGGTCAAATGTGTGGACTTATTTACGGGCCCACCTGTAGATAAGGAAAAGGACGACTTCTTGGTAGAACGTGTCAAAGCGGCAAAAGGAAAGGTCGTGTTATGCGGTGGAACAACTGCTAATATTGTTTCAAGAGAACTAGGGGCGCCTATCACAATTGATTTGAATCATTATAACGAAAAAGTCCCGCCTATGGGGTATATGGAAGGTGTCGATTTTGTAACAGAAGGGCTGCTGACACTTAATGCAACAAAAGACATGTTGCAGACTTATTATGATCAGAAACTAAAAGGGGAGCCGCCTATGCGTATTGTAGGAGAAGATGGCGCCTCAAAACTAGTGCGGTTACTATTAGAAGATAGCACCAATATTCATTTTTGGGTGGGGCAAGCCATTAATCCTGCTCATCAAAATCCTTATTTCCCCAGCGAGTTTAATCTCAAGAATAAAGTGATGAAAGAAGTGACAAAGCTCCTTGAATTGTTGGGCAAAAAAGTAGAGGTTACCTATGTGTAACCTCTTTTTGTCGTTTAAGGTCACAAAACATAAGCCTGCTTCATATGATTAAGATATGAACCAAGAGGTTCGGGGGACAAAATAAACATAGCGCCAGAACTTACAAAGTAAGTTGACGAGGACTAGAGCGATCGAAAATTCGGCGGATGCTCTAGAGGTATCACAGCCTAACAAGATGAACAAAAACAATGGGTGACCGTTGTGACAAAACATCTTGAGTGAGTCCCCAATATCCAAATTGAATAGAGGAGGGCTTATTATGTGCGGAATTGTAGGTTATGTAGGATACCGAAATGCCAGTGAAGTCGTGTTAGGAGGACTTGAAAAACTAGAGTATAGGGGGTATGACTCTGCAGGAATAGCAATGATTGATGTGTCTAAGACACTTCAGTGCGTTAAGAAGCAGGGGAGACTCCGAGTACTTGAAGATACGTTGCAAGAACAGCCTTTAGAGGGAAGTATAGCCATAGGTCATACAAGGTGGGCAACCCATGGTGGGCCATCAGATACTAATGCACATCCTCATCTTAATGAAGAGCAAACAATAGCTGTTGTACACAATGGCATTATTGAGAATTATCAGGCGCTCAAAGAACAGCTCGTTGAAGCGGGCTACAAGTTTGTGTCCCAAACAGATACAGAGGTGATCGCCCATCTGATCGATGCTTGTTATAAAGGGGATTTGCTAAAGGCTGTCTATGAAGCAAAACAAAAACTAAGAGGCTCCTATGCACTTGGCATTATCAGTAGTAGACACCCTAATGAGCTGATTGCAGTCAGAAAAGAAAGCCCACTGATTGTAGGTATAGGGGAAGGGGAATATTTTGTTGCATCAGATATACCCGCTATTTTGGAATACACCAAGCAGGTATGCTATCTGGATCAGGACGAAGTGGTGCATATTAAGAACAACAAGCTTATGGTATACGACAGAGACCATAAACAAGTGACCAAGTCTGTTCAGACTATAGAGTGGGGTGTAGAGGCAGCTTCCAAAAATGGTTATGATCATTTTATGCTCAAAGAGATTTTTGATCAACCTCAAGCCATCAAAGAAACACTCATCAGACGTCTTGGAGAAGATGGGATGATAGGACTAGATGGGGTCAAGATGGACCGACAAGCATTAGAGGACATTCACAAAATTTATATTGTAGCATGTGGAACAGCGTTTCATGCAGGCGTTATAGGCAAATACGTCATAGAGAAACTTGCCAAAATCCCCGTCGAAACAGACATTGCCTCTGAGTTTCGCTACAGTGATCCTTTTGTAGATGCGCATACGCTTCTTATCGTAGTATCTCAGTCTGGAGAAACCGCAGATACACTTGCAGCCATGAAAGAAGCCAAGAGGAAAGGCGCACGTATACTGGCTATTACCAATGTGGTAGGATCATCTGTCGCTAGAGATGCCGATGATGTTTTGTATACCTGGGCAGGCCCAGAAATCGCTGTGGCATCCACCAAGGCTTATACAGCCCAGCTTGTGGCATTTTATATGCTAGCACTTCACTTTGCAAGGATCAAACAAACCATAGATAGCGAAACCTACAAAGATTATATTGCGCAAATACTAAACCTATCAGATAGCGTAGAAGAAGTGTTGTCACACAAAGAAGCTATAGAAGAAGTCGCCATGAGCCTTGAGCACACCACAAGTGCCTTTTATCTAGGTAGAGGGCTAGACTATCTTACTGCTAGGGAAGGTGCTCTCAAACTCAAAGAAATCTCTTATATTCATACAGAAGCCTTTGCAGCAGGGGAGCTCAAACACGGCACTATTGCACTCATAGAGCAGGATGTCCCAGTTATTGCTATGATCACTCAGAGCCTATTAGCTGACAAGATGATCTCTAATATCCAAGAAGTCAAGGCAAGAGGTGCAAAAGTCATTGCCATTGCTCCAAAAGGCATCTCTAATTTGGAAAAAGAAGTGGATGCATGGATTGAAATCCCATCAGTCAATGACCTCTTGATGCCTATTCTATCAGTAGTACCCACACAGCTCTTGGCATACTATACCTCTTGTATCCGCGGCAATGATGTGGATAAACCACGTAACCTTGCTAAGTCGGTTACGGTGGAATAGATATGGGGTTTTGTGTAATGAAATCCTGTGGAGCTAGAATGAAGTTTGTATAGAGAGAATCAAGTTTGCACAATAAGAATAGTGTAATAAAAGTGAAGTTATGTAATAAAAAACATAGCTTCACTTTTTGTTTTACTATACTCAAATGTATAAGCATCGTATTTCGTTTAAAAATCAGACAAACAGGGCAGAAGCTACATGAATCTCAATCTTGACACAATAATCATTTGGATTAATGGTAGAAAGTTCATTTAGAGGGTATTCCTCATAAGCATTACCACATATTCTTAAATCATTTTCTTTTATGAATGCAAATAATTTTTCATATAAATGATCCGATTCACCATAGGCACATTTT
>JBOFEH010000139.1:0-7351 GCA_051647765.1 Cellulosilyticaceae bacterium
CCACTGAAAAAGCCTATGATTATTGAATTTCGATAATCATAGGCTTTTTTCTGTTATAATAGAAGTATCAAATTTGGAAGGTGATATTAATGCTTCAACAACAGCAGACTTTAAACATGAGCCCATTTATGAAAATCTATGATATTGTAGTGCCTAAAAACAATCTTTTAAGACAAATCAAGGAACTTATTGACTTTTCTTTTGTTTATGAAGAATTGAGTGATAAATACTGTTTAGATAATGGAAGAACAGCTATTAGTCCTATTCGTATGTTCAAATACCTACTATTAAAATCTATATTCGATTTATCAGATGTAGATATAGTAGAGCGTTCTAAGTATGATATGTCTTTTAAATATTTTTTAGATATGGCACCTGAAGATGATGTTATAGACCCTAGTTCATTAACAAAATTTCGTAAACTTCGTTTAAAGGATTGTAATCTTTTGGATTTACTCATTAATAAAACTGTATCTATTGCATTAGAAAAAGGTATTATTAAATCTAAGTCTATTATTGTTGATGCAACTCATTCCAAAGCACGTTATAATCAAAAGACACCTAGAGAAATTCTGCAGACCCAATCTAAGAATCTTCGCAAAGCTGTCTATGAAATTGATGAAAATTTAAAAGAGACATTTCCAGCAAAAAATACTGTAGGTACCATAGAAGCTGAATTAGCTTATTGCGAAAAGCTTGTGGCTATTATAAAGAATGATGAAGTTGTTAGTAGTTATCCAAAAATAAAAGAAAAACTTAACCTTCTTCAAGAAACGATAACTGATGACTTAGAACATCTGCAAATCTCAAGTGATCCTGATGCAAAGGTTGGACATAAAAGTGCAGACTCTGCATTCTTTGGCTATAAAACACATATTGCAATGACTGAAGAAAGAATTATTACTGCGGCAACAATTACAACTGGGGAAAAAAATGATGGGAAAGAATTAAAAGTATTGCTAGAAAAAAGTATGGATACAGGTCTTGAGATAGATACAATTATTGGAGATGCTGCGTATTCAGAAAAAGGAAATATTAAATTGGCAACTGAAAATAAAATCAGCTTAGTAGCCAAGTTAAACCCTTCAGTAACACAAGGAAACAGAAAAAAAGAAGATGCGTTTCAGTTCAATAAGGATGCAGGAATGTATGTTTGCAAGGCAGGGCATATGGCTATTCGAAAAGCTAGACAAGGGAAAAAGAATATTGGAAAAAACCAAGCAGATACCTATTACTTCGACGTTGAAAAGTGTAGAGTATGTCCCTTAAAAGAGGGGTGTTTTAAAGAAGGAAGTAAAAGTAAAACATATTCTGTAACTATAAAAAGTGATATACATACAAGACAAATTGCGTTTCAAGAAAGTGAGTACTTCAAAGAAAAATCAAAAGAACGCTATAAAATAGAGGCTAAAAATAGTGAGTTAAAACATAGGCATGGTTATGATGTGGCATCATCATCAGGCCTAGTTGGTATGCAGTTGCAAGGGGCTATGACTCTGTTTACTGTAAATCTTAAAAGAATTATAAAGCTAATAGAGGGATAGAAATCCTCTATTAGGAGTGAAATTATATAAAAATAGAGACCTAACATCTAAATTTTAGATGTTAGGTCTCTATTTTTTACCACTGTAGTTGAGAACTATTAAGAAACATTAGTTTTTCAGTGGCCTTGCATTATGCAATGGAGACTTTTTTGTGATAGGCAATACCGAGGCTACCAGGACCTACATGAAGCCCGATCACAGGGCCGATAGATTGAATTTTGACAGGCATACCTAATTTTTCTTCAAGAGCCATAGCAAGTGCACGGCCTTCGTTTTCACAGTTGATATGGTGCACAATCACACCACCAATTTCATCAAGAGCATAGTCTTCAAACAGTTGATTCATAAGTGTAGAAATGGCTTTTTTCTTGGTACGTACTTTGGTCAAAATAGCTGTTTTGCCATCACTCACAGTCAGAATCGGCTTAATTTGAAGCAAATTGCCTAGTAGGGCAGAAGCCCCTCCGATACGGCCACCTTTCTTGAGGTAGTCCAGTGTATCAGGGGTGAATACAAAGCGGCTATGGGCAATCACATGCTGAATTGTTTGAACCACTTGATTTAGCGGTTGATTCATCGCAGCGGCTTTAGCCCCCTCAATAGCAGCAAATCCCATTTGCATGCAATTTGAACGAGAATCCATCAGTACAATCGTTGCATGAGGGTACTTTTCAAGAAGCATCTCTTTGATGATGTGTGCACTGGCATAAGTGCCACTCATCTCAGAAGAGAGGAATAGCCCAATAATGCTGTGTCCATCTAAGATGGCACTTTCAAAAACACCAAGCATTTCTTCGGGGATAGGTTGTGAGGAAGTTGGGAGTGTACTGCACTGAGCCATTTCCTCATAGAAATAGTCATTAGACAGGTCAAGTTCGCGTTTGCTTTCCCCATTTAAGATGACATTAAGAGAAATGACAGAGATATCATAGGCCTTAATATCATCAAGGGGAATATAAGAAGTACTGTCTGTTATAATCTTAATGGACATGACGACACCACCTTCAATAATCATTAGTAAAAAGCAATTTATTTGTGTTTTTTACGTAGTTTGGCAAGTTGTTTAGAAACCTCTACTGACGACCATTTTCGGTCAATGACACGTACGCAAATACCTGTCTCTTGTAAGAAGGCATCATAGAGTGCATTACATTTGTCAACTTCAGTTGAAATGTCTTGAACAAACGCAGCTTTTTTTTGGTCACGTTGCTCAATATAAGCACTAGCTTCTTCTTGGGTTTTGAATAGTTTATTGTGAGGAATAGATTTGTTTTGGACTGCATCTCCGATTTGACACCAAGAATAAGTACTACATTTCTCTCTCACTTCACACCATAATATTTTTGATCCGATTACACAATACATATTTTTCACTCCTTCATAATCATAACTTATTGTATACGAAAAAGTGAAACAATACTAGGTTTAATTTACAAAGCAGTAATGATCAGGACTTGACCTACCATCAGCAGTAGATTACCATAAAGTTCTTTTTTTCCTTTGTTGAGACAAGAACCTAGCATAAAGGTTGCGACAATAGCAAGTAAAATGATTTGCATGTTAGCATTGCAAGTTGTCGTTTCATCAATTAGGGCAGCGTACTCTAAATTTGTTCGGCAAGGGATCATACATACCACTCCTTGAAAAATAATTTATTCCATATTATGGCAATTGTGTAGAAATGGTGCTTGTTTTGGAAAGATAGGCATATGGAACTCAAATAAGCTAAATGTTTTTGTAGAAACAAATAAGTATAATTGTGTTATAATGTAAAGAGCTAAAAGGGACATTTAATAGGAGAGAACATATGGAACAACATATTGTATTTAAGGATGCTATGCACCAAAAACATTTTGAAGAATTGGTCAGTCAAGGGGAGGGAGAACTATTACCCAAGCAACGTGCATTCCTCTATTTAATTGCCATGTACCAAGAAGATTATAGACACTATGAAGGGGCACCTTTTTGGGTAGAAGTCTATGAGGAAGTCTCTATAGATGGACCTGTTTATTTGTTAGAAGACGGTGTGAACTTGAAAAAGTATGATCATGAACGTGTACTGATTTATGCTAAAGCAATCTTAAGAGGGGAAGATGTTGTAGAAAATCAAGTGGAAGAGAGCATGCAAGATTGGGTCAAAATTGCGATACAACTAGCGCAGATAGAATAAGAGGAGGGGATTAGGTGTGCAAAAAGTAATGATTTTTTATTTCTCAGGAACAGGAAACACCTGTTGGGTAGCAAGAAAAATCGGTCATAAGCTTAAAGAAAAAGGATTTAAAGTCAAGACAGCTTCAATTGAAAAAATAGATGACATAGAGGCCAATCAATTAATAGGTGCTGCGGATATTGTGGGTTTTGGTTATCCGATTTACTGTTCAGATGTACCAGAACCGATGCAGAAATTTATGCAAGCAGTACAGTCTAAACAACAGAAAGACTGCTTTGTGTTCTGTACCCAAGAAGCTTTTTCAGGAGATGGGGCTAGAGTGAGTTTGGAGTTTGTAGAGCACGCAGATTTCCGTGTTAAATGGACAGTACATATAGCAATGCCTAACAATATCACAGCAGACTGGTCCCCGTTGTCTTATAGGTACACACCTCAATCAATGAATCATATTTTAAGGCGAGCAGATGCAAAAGTAGAGTGGTTCTGTGAGGCAATTGTAGCCAATAAGAGTGTGCTCCAAGGATTTTCTAAGATTTCACGTGTTGCTGGAAGTATACAAAGGGTACCTTATCGTAAATATGCTCATAAGTATAACAATATGATTAGCTTTAGTCCAAAGTGCACACATTGTGGGTATTGTGAAAAGATTTGCCCGGCCCAAAACATTACAGTGACACCTATAGGGAATATAACGTATAAGCGTTGCATGTATTGTATGAGATGTTATAATTTTTGTCCTCATACAGCCATTAGAATTTATGGGAGAAATCATAACTTTAAAAGGGGGCTACCATACAAAGGGCCTACTCGTAAGTTTAAGATTATAGGACTGGTAAAATAGATAGGGGATAGCCTCTATCTATTTTTTAGGTAATTATATTGTAAAATTCTGTTGTTTAAAAATTTTTTTGAACAAAATATTAATAAACTATGATATAATTTTAATGATTATATAAAAACATTAATGACGATTCATGTTTAAGAGGAGGAAAATAATGGAGTGTAAGAAATGTGGTGCAGTATTTGAACAGGGGAAATTTTGTCCTAAATGTGGAGAAAACCAAGAAGAGGTAGCAGTTGTAGTGGCAGAGACAAAAAATTGCAGTCACTGTGGTGCGGAGATTAAATTACAGGCCAAGTTTTGTAAGAAATGTGGGCAGTCTCAAGAACTGACAGATGAAGTGGCAGTGCAACATGTTGAGCAATATTCTGAAGAAGGACCACAAGAAGAACAAAAAGAAGAACAGGTGACAACAGTTTCTCAATCTAAAAAGAAGATGATTGGCATCGGAATAGGATGTGTTGTGGTTGCAGCAATTGCAATGACAATGATGAGTGTGCCAAAGCAAAGTAGTGGGAACAATATGACAGCTTATATCACTCAAGATGATGATTGGTATATGGATTTTGGGACAGGTAAGTTTAAAGAAGTATTCCGTGAAATGCAAACGATTAAATATGATGTGGGACTTGAGCATTTTTATATGAAGAATGCTGATAACGAGCTTTTCTATCAATTCAAACAAGGGGAACAAAAACTTCTAGCGAAGGATGTAAGTGGTTTTGCTCATAGCCAAGATGGTAAAACAGCTGTATACATAGAAGATTATGACTACAATGACCGTGAAGGAAAGCTGGTTTATCAGGTGAAAGGGAAGGAACCTCTTACTATCACTAAAAAGGCTGTGCAACAAGCCGTAATGAGTGCCAATGGTAAATGTGTACTCTATGGAGAAAAAGAGGATGACTATGCAATAACCGCATATCTTTCTAAAAATGGCGATAAAGGTGTAAAAATACTGGATGAGGTAACTCAGCTCATCGATGTATTTGATAATGGGGAAGCCTTGGTGGTTAATACAGATGGAGAACTTATTCTCATTGATGTTAAGGGGAAAGAAACGCGTATTGTCAAAAATGTGGGCCAAGTGGAAGTCAGTGACGACCTTAAACGTATTTATGCAACAACCATGGATGGGGAATTGGGTGTTTATGAAAATAATAAATGGACTGAACTTGTAGATGGGGATGTGGCTTATTATAGCTTAGGGGAGGCACCTATGAGTACTAAAACAACTTGTCTTTATTATGGCTATGATAAGGGCGTAGGGATTGTATTACCAAACAATACAGTCATTGAGCTTAAAGGGGCAGCGAGTATGCCGACATTTACAGACGATGGTCAAACATTTTATTATATTGATAATGACAATGATTTACAAGTGAAGACACTTAAAGGAAACAAAATTGCTTTTGAGGCAGAGGTTGATGGTGATGTGGAGAGTTTTGTAATGGTGCCTCAAAGCAATAATATTTACTATATTAATGATGATAGTGAAGCTTATGCCTATACCTACAAAAAAGAGAGCAAGAAAATTGCTAAAAATACTGAACAATTAGTGGTAGATGCTAAGAATGCAGTTTATTTTGTAGATGAAGATGATGTACTTAACCGTTTAGGCAAAGATGGCAAAACGGTTGAAGTTATAGATGATGTGGATTATTGTATCAGAAATGAACAGGGAAAAATCTATGTTCTAGATTTAGATGATAACTTATACGAAGTGACTAAAGGGATAGAGACAACAAAGGTTGATAAAGATGTTTATAATATGCGTATTATGGGAACAAAGCAAAACCAGTATGTGTATAATGCGAATGGTCGTTTTATCAGATAGTCCATTGGAAAGGGGATTGTATGGCAGCTTTATTTGGAAAAATCAAAGATAATTTGGATAAAGGTGTAGCAACAGTTACACTTAAATCAAGTACGGTAATGGAGATGAATAAGTGCAAATTATTTATACGGACATTAACGGAAAAAATAGAGGATCAGAAAAAACAACTGGGTATATTGGTCTATGATATGTATAGTCAAAATCATTTTGATGAAAATATTTACCAAGAAAAATGCAGACAAATTGCCCACTTAGAAGAGCAGCGTATAGCACAAGAACAAAAAATAGAAGAACTTAAAAATCAAGAAACAGAAATTCTAGGGGGAACACAGGCCAAACAATGTAGTTGCGGCGCAACCATCCAAGAAGGCATGCTATTTTGTGTTAATTGTGGTACAAAGATTCAATAAAGATTGAGACAATAGGAGGAAACACATGTATTGTGGTAAATGTGGAAGTAGAGTAGAAGATGGGGATTTGTTCTGTGAAGAGTGCGGGTCAGCTGTAGGGGGAGTAATACCTACTCAAGAAGGTGCAGCAAAGGATGCCTTAGAGCAAATGACAATAGAAACATCTAGAGAAGATGTTGTAGAAGTAGAAACAGTAGAGGAAGTTATAGCAGAAGATGTTGTAGAAGAGGAAACAGCAGAGGAAGTTATAACAGAAGATGTTGTAGAAGAGGAAACAGCAGAGGAAGTTATAGCAGAAGATATTGTAGAAGAGGAAACAACAGAGGAAGTTATAGCAGAAGATATTGTAGAAGAGGAAACAGCAGAGGAAGTTATAGCAGAAGATATTGTAGAAGAGGAAACAACAGAAGAAGTTATAGCGGAAGATACTGTAGAAGCAGAGCTGACAGAAGAACCTATAACGGAAGAAGAAGTAGCAACAGCCATTGAAATAGAACAGGGTATTGCATCGAAGAAGGTCAAAAAGATGGGACCTGGAAATATAGCGGG
>JBOFEH010000140.1:0-1587 GCA_051647765.1 Cellulosilyticaceae bacterium
CAGTTAGATTTTCCTAAAGCAAAGCCTTTTGAGTTTATGACGACGCAGCTAGGCTATATTAGAAAAAGATACTGGCTCTTATCACTTGTATTATTAGGGGTGATACTGGGCGTGTGTAGTAAAAGTGAAACACCTTTCATAGCAGTGTGGACCATAGCTTCTATACTACCTTTTATGACCTTGTTAAGTTGTACGGAGCTCATGAGAAGTATGGCTTACAATATGACAGAACTTGAAATGAGTTGTAAATATAATTTTTCCCAGATTATGCTCGTGAGATTAACGATTTTGGGAACCACTCAAAGTATTTTGCTTATTGTGACGCTAATCATCATGGGGCTAAAAATGGATGGAGGATTAGGGATGGGTATACTGCACCTCATTACCCCATTTATGCTGACCACCTATGCGACACTTCTATTAGTCAATCGTTTGCAGTCTAGAGAAATACTCCCTATTTGCGGAGCGGTTACAGGGGGGATTAGCATCATGAGCGTAGTGGTGATGTCACAAAGTAGTGTAATTTTTAGAGCATCTTATCAAGTGATTTGGGGGCTACTAGGGATAGTCCTAATCGGTATGATAGGATATGAAATTAAAAAAATGATAAAAGAAACGGAGGAATTAAAATGGCACTTACAATTGACCGTTTAACCAAACAGTATAAAAATAAAATCGCAGTAGATCGGCTATCTTTGACCTTAGAGGAAGGGGTTTATGGACTATTAGGGGCTAATGGAGCAGGAAAAACAACACTCATGCGTATGCTCTGCGGAGTATTGAAACCGACGAGTGGAGAAATCAAGATGGACGGAATAGATGTGAGTGAGGAAGCTTACAGAGATGGACTAGGGTATTTACCCCAAGATTTTGGGTACTATCCAGAGTTTACAGCCTATGATTTCTTGATGTATATGGCAAGTCTTAAAGGTTTGCCTAAGATGAAGGCAAAAGTGAAAGTGAGGGAGCTTTTAGAAGTAGTTGCCTTAACCGAGGTAGCGAAAAAGCGTATCAAAACTTTTTCAGGGGGCATGAAGCAGCGTCTAGGCATTGCACAGGCGTTGCTTAACAATCCTAAATTGCTAATTTTAGATGAGCCAACAGCGGGATTAGACCCAAAAGAACGTGTACGGTTTCGTAATTTGATTTCTCAGCTAGGGAAGGATCGTATTATTTTACTCTCTACCCACATTGTATCGGATGTTGAACATATTGCTTCGACCATTCTCATGATGAAAGAGGGGCAATGTATTCATAAGGGTAGTCTAGAAGAGATCACTCAGGTTATTGCCCATAAGGTCTTTGAATGTACAGTAAGTCCGCAAGAAGCAGAACGGTTAATGGCAAACTATCCGATTATCAACATTAGACAAGAGCCAAAGGGTACCTTTATCAGGTGCGTGGCGGATACAAAACCTTGTGAGCAGGCAGTAAGGGTACCTGCTACGCTTGAAGATTTATACCTTTATTATTTTAGTGAGGGTAGCCAAAATGAGTAGTTTTTGGGAACTAGTATACTTTGAATACAAAAAATTATGGGGTAGAAAATCCATTGTCTGGTTCTTCATAGGCGCAGTGGTGATGGCA
>JBOFEH010000141.1:0-3509 GCA_051647765.1 Cellulosilyticaceae bacterium
TATGCGGGGCGCTATGTGTTCTCAGGATTCAAGACGGACCAAGAGGTGATTCTTGGCAAGGATGCTGCTATGAAACAAGATGTGATACTGAGTGGGGAGACGACACTCTCTCATGATCTTACGATACCAGCAGGTACAGAGATCACAAAGCCTATTTTAGACAAAGATGGCAATGTCCTTGTGGCAGCAGGCCCAGTTGGTGCAGATACAGTGCTACCAGCAGGGACAGTGCTTCCAAAAGATACAGTGCTTCCAAAAGGCACACAGATGCCAGCAGGTATGGTGAATCTAGAGGTACTTAACTCAGTAGGAGATCAGAATATTCACTATGAGATTGGTGTGAACAACACCATTGATGTGAATACCACAGGTGTACCCGGCTTTATGCAAGGGATGCGAGAAGATATTATGGCGATGCTAGATCAGATCAAGGGATCTATGGCAGAGCCACCAACAGTGACAGAGGAACAGCTAGGACAGTTCTTCACTGAGATGATTGGTAAGATGGATGGACACCTTAAGACCGTTTCTTCTATGGAAGCAGATCTAGGAAGTCGACAAAACCGTCTTGAGTATACCGAGGCCCGTCTTGCAGATGACAAGACCAATCTGACAGCGCTACTGACAAAGACAGAGGATGTAGATATTGAAGAAGTCTATACTGAGTTCAATACACAATATATGGTCTACCAAAGTGCACTACAAGCCACTTCCAAAGTGGTCATGAATACACTTGCAGACTTTTTGAGATAGTTAAGGTATGTGAATAGACGCCAAAGATGGTAAGATAAAAAGGTAGATTGCAATCGTTGTAATCCGCCTTTTTACTTTTCAGTAGTAGGCATTGTCTTTCTGTGATGTGGCTACTAGCTAGATCATACGTGTAAGCATCCAAAGCATGTCATTGTCACCAAACCAGCACAGGAGGTTTGCTGATCTCTATTTGTAAGATAAAATAGAACTGAATATAGGGTGAAAAGTGTTGCACATAAAGGGGTCTAGAATTAGAGGAGGGAATAAGAATGGAGATTATTTTTAAAGAGGGTATACCAGGATTTGAAACGTTAACACGTTTTATCATTGTAGAAGAAGGTGATGGCATCTTCTATTATTTACAATCTGTAGAAGATCAGGCAATCGCCTTTCCAATATTAAGTCCTTATGCAGTTAAGAGTGACTATGCACCACGTATTCAAGAGAGCTACTTTGAGAAACTCGGTGGTGGTGTGACAGCAGACTTCACACTATTTGTGATTGCCACAATCAGAGAAGATATTAGTCAGTCTACCATCAATCTCAAGGCACCACTCTTGATCCATATAGAACGCAAAGTAGGGGTTCAAGCAATCGTAGATGATGGGCAATACCAGTCACGCCACTTATTAAGTGAGCTATTAGCCGAAAGGAGCCACTAAGATGCTAGCACTCAGTAGAAGAAAAGACGAAGGCATCGTCATTGACGGTAATATCACCATCCGCATATTAGACATCACAGATGGCAAAGTGCGCATCGGGATCGAAGCACCCAAGCATATCGCCATCCAAAGAGAAGAGCTCTACCTCGAGATCGAAGCAAGCAACGAACAGGCACTTGCCCCATCACTAGACAAACTGAGAGACCTCTCACAACTCATGCAAAAAAAGTAAAAAAACTTGTCCAAGAAGTATAAAGTAGACAAGCATTCCTCCGATATATAGTTTGTAAAGGAAAGTTGGCCAAGACAACCTTAACAAACGTATAAAAAATCTTAGGCAAGGATGCCGAACAACATTCATGGAGGAATGAAATTATGATTATCAATCACAACTTACAAGCTATGAACTCTCATAGACAAATGGGTGTAAACCTTAACAATGCTTCAAAATCAATGGAGAAATTATCTTCAGGTATGAGAATCAATAGAGCAGGGGATGATGCTGCTGGTCTTTCTATCTCAGAAAAAATGAGAGGACAAATCCGTGGGCTTAACCAAGCTTCAAGAAACAGCCAAGATGCTATTTCAATGATCCAAACAGCTGAGGGTGCTTTAGATGAAGTACACGCAATTACAAACCGTATGAGAGAGTTAGCAGTTCAATCTGCATCAGATACAAACGTAGCGGCAGATCGTACAGCGCTTAATGATGAGTTCCAAGAATTAACAAAAGAAGTTTCTCGTATTAAAGACAATACAGAGTTCAATACTCAAAAATTATTGGATGGTACAGCTGGAACTGGCGGTAAAGTTCAAATTCAAAATGGTGCGAATAGTGGTCAAGAATTAGAGTTAGATTTTACAAAAGCTGGATTAAATTTAACAGCTGTTGAAACTGCATTAACAGGTCTTGATGTAACAGATCAAGCTAAGTCAAAAGCTGCAATTGCTGCTTTAGACACTCAAATTGCTTCTGTTTCAAGTGGACGTTCTTACTTAGGAGCTAGCCAAAACAGACTTGAGCATACAATCAAAAACCTTAACAATGCTTCAGAAAACACACAAGCTGCTGAATCACGTATCCGTGACGTTGATATGGCGAAAGAAATGATGGAGATGACTAAAAACAACATTCTTCAACAAGCATCTCAATCAATGCTTGCACAAGCTAACCAAAATCCACAACAAGTACTTCAATTATTAAGATAATCGAAGTGATATAAATGGCTCATTGCCATCATGAAAGCCAGACCTGAGTGTCTGGCTTTTTGATATATACTAGGGGGAAGTATTGTAGTAAAAAAGTTTAAGGTTAACTTTATATAACAGTTAAATATAAAAGGAGAACGTGATGGAGAAAAAAGTAGCAGTAATCCAGCCGCAATACGTATCAGAATTCAATTGTACCGGATCAGCGTGTCAAAATAATTGTTGCCAGGGATGGAAGATTACAATTGATGAGACAACCTATAAGCAGTACAAAAGAATTAAGCATCCAGGTTTAGTGGGCAAGATTAGTCAAATCAAGAGAATACGTAGCAGTGATAATCATAATACCTATGGACAATTTAAATTAGTAAATGGTGCTTGTCCAATGCTCAATGAGCAGGGGCTCTGTGAGATCTATGCAACTGTGGGGCCAGAGTATATGTGTACTACTTGTCAGCAGTTCCCTAGGCAATATACATCATACCAAGGGATGCTGAATAAAGGATTGAGCTTAGCATGTGAAGAGGTGGCGAGACTGCTCTTTAAGAACAAAGATCCTTTAGCATTTGATATAATAGCTATGGATGTAAAATTTGATAAAATCACAAAAATTAATTTAGATGATACAAATTTGTTTGGTGCTAAGAGAGAAGCGCTTATTACCATTATGCAGAATAGAAACTATCCAATATGGGAGCGATTAGTGCTTGTTGGGATGATCTGTGAGCAACTGGATGAAAATGAGAATGAAGCAGTGCTAGCTGAGTTTGTTCAAGAAGTGAATCAAAATCGCTTAGTTGGTCTATCTGATGAGATTGTAAAGCGTGTGGACTTGCAGTTGATGAGTTATCAGCATATTTTGGCATACTATGCGCAGAATCGTAG
>JBOFEH010000142.1:0-4989 GCA_051647765.1 Cellulosilyticaceae bacterium
GGTCGTAGGATTCGTAAATGCAGGATTAATGTCACTTAAACAGGCTGTAGGTGTTATTATGGGTGCCAATATTGGAACCACAGTTACAGCGTGGATTGTATCACTAGGAGAATGGGCAGACTTTTTAAAACCATCAACACTCGCACCATTATGTATTGCTATTGGTGTTGTGATGGTACTATTCTCAAAGAAACAAAATATCAAAAATGTCGGTCAAGTTGTTTTTGGTTTTGGTGTACTATTTTTAGGGCTCGATTTGATGGGTGATGCAGTAAAACCACTCAGTCAGTTAGATGAAATGAAGCAAGTATTTATTACACTAGGAAGCAATCCTATTTTAGGAATCCTTACAGGAGCAGTTGTAACAGCGATTATTCAGAGTTCATCAGCTTCAGTAGGTATCTTACAGACGTTAGCGATGGCATCATTAGTGCCATGGAATACAGCGATTTACATAATTTTAGGTCAAAATATTGGAACATGTGTTACAGCGATGCTTTCAAGTATTGGAGCAAGTAAAAACGGTAAGCGCGCAGCGGTTATTCACCTTTTATTTAACGTAGTAGGGTCAATAATCTTTGCCATTATAGCGGTAACAATGTTTAAATTTATTATTCCAGACATAGGAAATACATTAATTGATGGTACACAAATCAGTATCGCACATAGTATATTTAATATTTTAAACACACTCATGTTATTCCCATTTGCAGGGGGACTTGTATACCTTGCTGAACGTTTAGTACAAGGAAAAGATGATAATGAAAGTGAACTCCAACATTTAGATGAGCGTATA
Source organism: Cellulosilyticaceae bacterium (assembly GCA_051647765.1). Classification (GTDB taxonomy): domain Bacteria; phylum Bacillota; class Clostridia; order Lachnospirales; family Cellulosilyticaceae; genus JBOFEH01. The sequence continues at coordinate 797 of JBOFEH010000142.1, forward strand.
CTAGAAACACCAACTTTTGCTGTTCAAAATGCAACAAAAGAAGTGGTGCGTATGGGAGAAATGTCAGGGCTCAATGCTAAAGTTGCTATGGAAGCACTTTTAACAAAAAACATAGATAAGATTCAAGAAGTTTATGAACGTGAAAAAGTGATTAACCAATTACAACATGGTATTAATCATTATTTAATTAAACTTTCTAATGCACCTGTTTCAGAGAAAGAACACAGTGTGATTACAGGGTTATTCCACTCTGTAAGTGATATTGAACGTGTAGGAGACCATGCGGAAAATCTTGCAGAATTAGCAGAAGTGCTTATTCGTGATGATGTAGAGTTCTCAGATATTGCCAAACAAGAGATTAGTGAAATGGCACAAATTGCCCTTCAATGTTTTGAAATGGCAGTTCAAGCATGTGAATTTGATGACCGTAATATGGCGAAACAGACACTTCCAATTGAACAAAGCGTGGACAAAATGGAAGATACATTACGCACAAGACACATTAAGCGTCTATCAGAGAATAAATGTACGTCACTAGCAGGCGTTGTATTCTTAGATGGTATTAGTAATTTAGAGCGTATTTCAGATCATGCCTCTAATATTGCTATGACTGTTTTAGATGATAAAAAAACATTATCAACAAGTGAAGATCGTTAATAAAACAAGCGCCAAGGCACCCTATCCTTTGCGCTTGTTTTATTCTAGAAATAGGTCAAATTTGCTGTTCTATAAAATAAAATTGTTAAATTTTTAATAAACACTTGATAAATTTAGCAAAAATGAGTACAATGGGTTTGTGGGAACGAAAAAGTATAGATGGGAACGAAATTGACCCAACAGGTGAACAAAATGGAAAATCTATTGACAGTTTTAGGTAAGGTAATCCCAGAGGGGATAGAGGACTTTAAAATACGTTATACGTTACTACAACTCATATCAGAGCAACAACCAGTGGGTAGAAGAACACTAGCTGAAGTCACAACTTATTCAGAAAGAGTGATTCGAAATGCCATTGAGGTATTAGGAGAATCAGGACTTGTAACCATTGGATATAGTGGCGTGTGTATGACTGAAAAAGGAAAACAGGCAGTAGATGAACTTTACAGCTGTTTTCAAAAATTAGATGAATTCCCACAGTTAGAACATAAGTTAGAACAGGTCCTTGGACTTAAGAAAGCTGTCGTTGTAAAAGGTGATGCAGACCTCAAAGACTCTACAAAGTGGCGTCTTGGAAAAAGTGCAGCCAATGTGCTATGTCAGATTCTTAAAAATGGTGATACCCTAGCGGTAACAGGTGGTACTACAATTGCGAAGATGGTTGAAGTCATGCCAATGAAAAACACAAGTTATACAGATGTTCTGGTGGTTCCTGCTAGAGGAAGTATTGGAGAACAAATGGAGTTTCAGGCAAGTATTATGAGTGTTTCGCTAGCCAAAAAGCTAGGCGCTTGTTATGAACAACTGAACATCCCTGATAATTTGAGTGAATCTGCTATCGAAACAATAAAAAAAGAACCACATATACAAAATACATTGCAAAAAATGGCAAAATCAGATATGATTATATTTGGAATTGGCGATGCTGATGTCATGAGTCAACGTAGAATGGAAAACGAAGACACATTAGCATTACTAAAACACAAACAAGCTGTAGCGGAGGCCTTTCGTTATTATTTTGATAAGGCAGGAGAAGTGGTCTACAAAGGCAATAATATTGGACTAGATGTAGAGGATGTCCTCAAAATTCCAATGAAACTTGCAGTAGCAGGCGGTACTTCAAAAGCAGAGGCTATTCTTGCAGCAAGAAACCTTTTAATAGGAAGTTACTTGGTGTTAGATGAAGCAGCAGCAAAAGAATTACTACATAAGGTATCAATTCCCTCATAGTAATACATACTAACAGAGGCGATTTGAATATAGAAATTATATTTCAAGTTAATTTAAGGAGGACTATGTAATGGCAGTAAAAGTTGCAATTAATGGTTTTGGACGTATTGGACGTCTTGCATTCAGACAAATGTTCGGTGCGGAAGGATATGAGATCGTAGCAATCAACGACTTAACAAATCCTAAAATGTTAGCACACTTATTAAAATATGATTCAGCTCAAGGTAGATACGCAAAAGGTGACACAGTTGTTGCTAAAGAAGATGCTATCGTAGTAGATGGACAAGAAATCAAAATCTACGCTGAAAGAAACGCTGCAGACCTTCCATGGGGAGAGCTTGGTGTTGACGTAGTACTTGAGTGTACTGGTTTCTACGTATCAAAAGCTAAATCACAAGCACATATCGATGCAGGTGCTAAAAAAGTAGTTATCTCAGCTCCAGCTGGTGATGACCTTCCAACAGTAGTATTCGGTGTTAACGAAAACATCTTATCAGCAGATGATACAATCATCTCAGCTGCTTCATGTACTACAAACTGTTTAGCTCCTATGGCTGACACATTAAACAAATTAGGCGCAATCGAAAAAGGTTTCATGACAACTATCCATGCTTGGACAGGTGATCAAATGGCGTTAGACGGTCCTCATGCAAAAGGTGACTTAAGAAGAGCTCGTGCTGCTGCTTGTAACATCGTTCCTAACTCAACTGGTGCTGCTAAAGCAATCGGTCTTGTTATCCCAGCTTTAGCTGGTAAATTAGATGGAGCTGCACAACGTGTACCAGTTCCAACAGGTTCTCTTACAGAATTAGTAGCTGTAGTAGATGGTACAGTAACAGCTGCAGACGTTAATGCTGCAATGAAAGCTGCTTCTAATGCATCATTCGGATACACAGAAGAAGAATTAGTATCAACTGATATCATCGGTTGCACATTCGGATCATTATTCGATGCTACACAAACAAAAGTTACATCTCTTGGAGATAAAACTTTAGTTAAAGTTGTTTCTTGGTATGACAACGAAAACTCATACACAAGCAACATGGTTAGAACAATCAAATACTTTGCTGAATTAAGCAAATAATTCATTTGATCCTAAAGGGTCCGGTCTATTGATAGGACCGGGCCCTTTTTAACTTTTTTAGCGTTATCAACTATCGAAAGGGGAACATATTCCATGTTAAACAAAAAAACAGTAGACAACTTAAAAGATCTTCAAGGTAAAAAAGTACTTGTACGTTGTGACTTCAATGTACCTTTAAAAGAAGGCGTTATCCAAAACTTCAACCGTATTGATGGTGCACTTCCAACAATCAAAACATTACTAGCACAAGGCGCAAAAGTAATCCTTTGCTCACACCTTGGTAAACCAAAAGGTGAAGCTAAACCAGAACTTTCTTTAGCACCAGTTGCGGCTGCACTTACAGAGAGATTAGGCGTAGAAGTTAAATTCGTTGATGATGCAGTTGTAACAGGCGCAGAAACTCAAAAAGTTGCTGCAGAACTTAAAGATGGCGAAGTATTATTACTTCAAAATACACGTTACAGAGCTGAAGAAACAAAATACGGTAAAGACGAAGCTGCTACAGCATACGCTGAGGAACTTGCTGCACTTTGCGACAACCAAGTATTCGTAAACGATGCTTTCGGTACAGCTCACCGTGCACACTGCTCAAACGTTGGTGTTACAAAATGTTGTGCACAAAACGTAGTAGGTTACTTAATGCAAAAAGAAATCAAATTCTTAGGTGAAACAGTAGAAACACCAGTTAGACCTTTCGTTGCTATCCTTGGTGGTGCAAAAGTTTCTGACAAAATTGCTGTAATCAACAACCTTCTTGAAAAAGTAGATACACTTATTATCGGTGGTGGTATGGCTTACACATTCCTTAAAGCACAAGGTCAAGAAGTTGGTAACTCTTTATTAGAAGAAGACAAAATGGATTACGCTTTAGAAATGGTTAAAAAAGCAGAAGAAAGAGGCGTTAAACTTCTTCTTCCAGTAGACCACGTAGTAGGTCAATCATTCTCTAACGATACAGAAAGAGCTGTTGTTGAAACAATCGAAGCTGGTTGGTCAGGATTCGATATCGGACCAAAAACAATTGCACTTTACGAAGAAGCTTTAGCTGGCGCTAAAACAGTTGTATGGAATGGACCAATGGGCGTATTCGAATTCGAAAACTTCGCTGCTGGTACACTTGCAGTATGTTCAGCTGTAGCTAACCTTGAAGGCGCTACAACAGTAGTAGGTGGAGGAGACTCTGTAAACGCTGTTAAACGTCTTGGATTTGCTGACAAAATGT